>CABQIM010000031.1 GCA_902464375.1 uncultured bacterium
GCGTATTTTTATTTAAAAAATTATTTTGGACACAAAAATACACATTATACCTAATCTTTAAATATGGGAGTAAATATGAAAAAGGTTTTTATTATAGGTCTTTCGTTTATGATAACAAGCATTCCCTGTTTTGCTAAAATAAAAGGTAATATTTTTATTATAGATAATATAACTCCTATTCAAACAATCAATTCTATATATAACGAACTTTCAAAATCTAAAGTTAATAATTTAAAATTAGACGCAAAAAATAATATTGTTTTTACATCTGATGGAATCATATATTACAAAGCATATCCTAATGATACAAATACAGAATTATATGTGATATCAAACACAACTAGTGCAGCAGAAACAAATCATACAATACAAAATATTTCATCAAAAACATTTCCACTAAAAGATAAAGACTCTTTGAAAAAATATGAAGATGAATATTTATCTTTTGCAAAAGAAAATCATTTGAATAACAAGATTTCAAATAACAAAACAAATTCTGTTGGGTATAGAGAATACAATCCATACATGGGCAATTTAAGGAATAAAGTAATTGAAAAACAAAAGATATCACAAGATAATATAGAAATAAAGAGAACTCAATTACAACCAAAATGCAAAGTAAAACATTACGCAAATGAATATGTTTATGAAATAACAAATAACACGGGAAAAGATATTATAATAAATAGTGTTGCCTCTTCTGAAATCATTGGATTAAGTCAAATTGCAGCATACACAGCAATTCCGAGGGGAATGGACTTTGTTCCTATCTGGGGACTGGTATATGGTATACAGACTGATTTAGAAAAAAATAAATTTACAAGACCACATCCACTAAACGAAATAATAAAAAACAATTCAACTATGAGAGTTTTAGCTCTTTCCAAAAAAACTGATAACCCTATTGTGAATTTTAATTTCACAATAGATGATAAACAAATAAAATTCATATACGAGCCTAACAATGGAGAAAAATTATAATGAAAAAAATTTTGCTTACTTTATTAATTATTTGTTCTTTCGTTAATGTAGCTTTTACAGCAGACGAAGAAGGTGAAATGTATTATAAACGACAAATCCAAAATCAAAGATACTTATATAACAATAGCGGACTTGTAAATGCAATCAACAGAGGAGATTCTGAAGTCGTTAAATATTTTATGCAAGCAGGATTTGACCCCAATGAAAAATTTTGCAAAGTCCCATTACTAGTATATGCAATGAAAAGCAATAACTATAAAACAATGGAAAGTCTATTGAATCACAAAGCCAATGTTAATAGTGATTGCATGGGTTTGCCAATTATTTTCCAAGCAATAAATTATAAAAATTCAGAAGCAGTCAGATTATTAATTCAATATGGTGTAGATGTAAATGCAAAATATAAAAAAGATACACCAATAAATTATGCAATTCGCAAAAAACAGACTAAAATCGTGGAATTGTTATTAAAAGCAGGCGCAACACCTAATGAAACAACTATTAACTTAGTTAGTAAATCAAAAGATGAATACTTAAAATATTTGTTGCAAACGAATTTAAACGAGTAGTAAAAGTTAATCTTACCTAAACATATTTTAGGAAAAATACATTTCCTATATTATAGTTTGTTTTTATTATAGTTTACAAGATTTATAAAAATATTTCACATTTTGGTAAACTTTCAATATAACGGTTCTACTACCATCTTCACTGGGGTATTTTTTATATTTAGGATAATTATATAGTCGACTTTATATAAATTATAAACAATACAAAGAGTGGCGCTTAGATTAAGCGCCACTCTTTGGTTAAACATAATTTTTGAACACTATAACAATATCTGTGTACCGAGCATAACTCTGTGTGAATCTTTACCACCATCGTTATCACAGAATACATAGTTAAGAATCAATCTTAAACCTTGACCTTTGATAAAGTAGTTCAACCCAAAAGAATATTCTCTTTTATTATTATGGTCAACATTTCTGTCCGGATCAAATTGGTCGTATCTTGCCAATACTTGCAATTTTTTAGTCAACATATAACCAACAGTTGTATAAAAACCACTTGCGTGCTTATCTACAGAATAGCCGACAGGGCCGTTATATCCGTTTGCTTGTGCCCATTCAAAGTTTGCCATAAAACGTTTGTATTCATATTGCACATGAGCACCAACCACACAGAAATTATTATCTCTATGTCCGGCATCCATACTACCACCGAAAAGTAATTTACCATACTTTCCATCTGTTTTACCCAACGGCTTAATATCAACTCTACCTATAAATTCTGCCCCTGGGAAAAACTCTTGAAAATACGTATCAGAACTATATACACCGAAATCGTAATCCATAAGGCTATAATTGCCGGAAACTCTTGCGCCGAGTTTACGAACAGTACCAAAATTTCTGGATATTTGAGAACGTGCCAAGAATGGTAATACGAATGGTCCGTATGCACCTTCCAAACCTACCGGTGGACGAGAATGACCTACTAACACTCTATGATGCGGTATTTTGTTCGTTGCTATGTACATATCCGCAAATAAGTTTTGAATAACATTTCTTGATGAAAACGGAGAAATATTAATCATTACTCTGAAATCAGCGTTATTATTTTTCAAAAATCCATCATAACCTACGTTAATAGTATTGATATCATAATGGTTTGTTGTGTGTTCGTGTTTTAAGCCATCATCATTAAACTGCAAACCAATATCACCGTTATAACCTGCCCATAATTGAGTTCTATCCATAATAGAATCTTCATCAAACTTATGAGTAAAAACTTCCTCTAACAAATAAGTAGGTTTGTCGTATTTATAAACCTCCAGATGATACACATCTTGAAGTTTTTCTTTCAAACTTTTTTCTTCCGGAGCTTTTTGTTCAGTAATAGAAACAGACTGAGGAACTTCAGGTGTTGTAAGTTCTTCTTCCGGTGTTTCAAGAACAACCTCTTCTAATTGCTCAACGGGTTTTGTATTATTATTCTTTTTTGCAGCCATTACAGGGGCTGATGCTATAAATATTGTAGCCAGTATTACTAGTAAAATCTTCTTTTTCATAATTATATTCTATATTTCTTGGTGTAAAAAGACCAACTCTTTAATATAAGAGTTGGTCTTTAAAATAAATTACTAATGTTGATGTCTGTGTTCTTCTCTTAAATAAGCAGTCCAGAATAAAAGAACTACGAATACAAAAGCACCAACGATGTTACCACAAGTTACAGGTAACAAGTTATGTAAGAAGAAACCTTTCCAAGTCATTGTTGCTAATTGGTCCGGAGTCATACCAGAAGCTGCAACGATTGAAGGGAAGTGTTTCATCAATAAACCGTTTGGAATAAAGAACATATTTGCAACACTGTGTTCATAACCTGATGCAACGAATGTCATAATTGGGAAGAATATTGCAAAAATCTTACCAATTACACGTTTAGAAGTTGAAGCCATGAAAATAGCCAAACAAACTAACCAGTTACAAAGAATACCTCTAAAGAATGCTTCACCAAAAGTTAAATTAATTTTTGAAAAAGCAGTTTGCATAGCAGTAACACCAACTGCGTCACCGCCATTGTGTCCCATTCCTGCGCCAAAAATTAAACCTGCAACAAGGATAGAACCAACAAAGTTTGCAATATAAACAATTGTCCAGCTTCTTAATAATTTAAGAAGACTAACTTTCTTTTCTAATACTGCAAATGTCATCATTACATTACCGGTAAATAATTCTGCACCAGTAAGAGCAACAATCATCAAACCTGTAGCGAATGTCATAGCTCCAATTAACTTTGTGAAGCCCCAACCCATCATTGAGTCACCGGTCATAACTGTTAATGAAACTTGAGCACCAAATGCGATAAACGCACCAGCTGCTATTGCCAAAGTAAACATTTTTGTTTTACTAAAATCAGCTTTTCCTGTCATAACGCTGTCACTAAGTTCGTGAACAGTGGCACTAGGAGTTAAGCTGTCTTGTGTAGAAACAACTTTTTCTTCTTCCATTTTTCCTTTTCTCCTATTTATCATTCCTTCTTTTTTGTGGCAAAACAAAACACCCTAAAACCACCGATTTTATTACGGGGTTACAAATCTCAGCCTCTTACTATTTATATTAAAAAAACTATATTGTGTTTTATAATGTTCAGCTTCTAAAAAGAAGTTTTGTACTAAATCCTTTTTGATAATATCACCTGAATGTAAAATTTCAAGTATTAAATTTGAAGTATTTGGTGGGTACGCTACGCCTAGATTATTTCAAATTTTGTTTACTAGCACAGGCTTTACCCACACTACAATTTTAAATATAAATGACATTGATTAAACGAATTTATATTTAAATGTAGGTCGGATTAGTAAATCCGACCTACATTTTTATATTCACACCACACTTGTAGTCCCACCAATGAGGCGGAGCCTATAGCCAATAAAACAATCTTGTAATTTTCACCAAACAGCCGCCCCAATGTCTACGTGCGTAGCACCGTAGCACAAGAAAAAAGGACATATATTAGATGTCCTTAAAAATGGTAAGTATATTAAAATTGTAGACTATATTAATTTAATTTGTTTTGATTACATCTTGCACTCTTCATCCGTGAAGAGTGCAAGATTTTATTACATATAATTCAACAAACTCATATTCATAGAGGCAGAAGTCACTTGCATACTTGCTTGATATGCATATTGAGCCTGCATCCAGTTTGTAATTGCTGTTGTCAAATCAACATCCTTAAGATTTGATAAATAAGCTGTTAAGTTTTCATTATTAGTTTCCAGAGTTGAAGAAGTCATCTCTAAACGGTTGTAAACGCCGCCGAATTTGGTCTGCTCTGTAGTGATTGTTGAAAGAGAATCTTTGAACATATCCAGAGTTGAATTCATTTCGGCATAACCAGCTTCTGTATCACCATCAAGAACTTTTTGGATAGAATTACTTAATTTTTTTAATGCACCCATTACTCCGGCATAATCTTCTTTAGCTTTTAAATCACCAACATCACCATTATAAGCTGTACCGTTTTCGTACTCATAAGTTTTAGCACCTGCAGCATCAATTTTTTCAACTACAGTTTTTCCATCGACATCAGTAAATAAATTATTACCATTCGCATCTTGCCCTTGAGCTTTATAATATCCAAACACTCTGTCACCTGTAGTATTAATAACTTCAAATACTCCATCAGCAACTTCCGTTTGTCTTATATAATCCTTGTTTGAATATGGTGTTCCGTTATAAATAATGTCACCGTTAGCGTCCATCGTATATGGAACAGTTTTTGTATTAGCACCACTAAATATATAATTGTCATCATATTCTGTGTTAGCTAAATCGACCATTGTTTTGGTAATTTCATCAATTTCAACTTTTAAAGCTTTTAATGAAGTATCACTATATGTTTGGTTATTAGCTTGAGTAGCTTTGTTCCAAGCATTAGATAGGTAACCATTAGCTAAATCCATCAAATCATCTAAAGCACTTAATTCAGTTTTGGCTAACTCAACATTAGATGAAAAAGTATCCATTTGCCCAAGTTGTCTATTTGTATTTAAAACATTGACTGTTGCAATCGGATCATCAGTAATACTTGTAAGTTTGCTACCTGATGCTAATTGTTTAGTTAATTTATTATAGTTGCTAAGCTGTTTTTGCATATCAGCAACTAATTGAGAGTATTTCCCACTTGTAGAAATTCTATTTACCATCTAAATTAACCTCCCAAACTCATCAAAATATCAAGACAACTGTTACAAGTATTGAAAACTTGAGCTGCAGCTTTATACGCAGATTGGTATTTTACTAAATCCACCAATTCTTCATTCAAATCAACACCGGTTGCATCTTTAATTTTGCTTTCAATAGATTGAACCAATTGGTCTTGAGTATCAGCCAATGATTTGATGTTGCTTCCTGCTGCCGCAACTTTACCGACAAGATTAGTATAAAAATCATCAATTGAATTACCGTCAAGCTCTGTCAACTTTTCGTTTCTTGTTGCAAGCATACTCTCTACATTCAGAGCATTACCAACGGCATTTTCATCAAAATTATTCAAGTCTGCAAAATATGCACAAGAAATTTTCCAACATCCGTCATCTCCTAACAAATCAGAATTAATCTGGATATTCCCCGCAGTAATCCCTGTTGCCGTTTTTCCGTCAAGTCCAACAAATATTAAGTTATCCGCCGTTGTTGCTTGTAATTTACCCGTATCATTAGGATTAATGCAATATGCACCGTTTCTTGTATTCAAGTCATTAAATACTTTTGCAATTGATGCCGCTAATTTATCCAAACCATTCATAACAGTACCGGCATTAATACCATTTGCACCATCACCATTATCCGTTGCAAAGTGAAGAAGACCACCTAAAGTTCCGGATGTAATTATTGAATTTGCATTACCTTCTACAACTTCATTTGTTGTAGGATTAACAATACTGATTACAGCATTTTCGCCATCCCAATCATCAGGATAATTTATTGGAGGATTTTGAGCATCACAATAAGCTTTTGCTGTTTGGATATCAAATTTCCCTGTAACTTCTGCGCACCTTACAACCGCATTACCGCCAACATAAACATTAACAGCACCGTTATGTTTTTCTTCTACAGTGATATTTGTAAATTGTGACAACTCGTTCAAAATTAAATCACGTTTATCAAGAAGGTTGTTAGCTTCAAGAGTTCCGGTTTGAGTTGTAATCAAAGCTTTGTTTACGCTAGCCAATTCTTCCAACTTATTGTTTAAATTTTGATATTGAACATAAATTTTTGAATTCTTTAAACTTGTTTCAGACTCGCCATCGCCTAATGCTTGAGTAGTATTTTCTTGCAGCTGTTTGTATTTAGAATTCATTATTGAAGTCAATGTTTTTGCATTTTCAATAAAATTTGTTCTGGCAGTAGAACTTGCAGGATATTTATTTAAGTTGTTAACAGCTTCGTAAAATGCTGAAAGCTGATTGTCAATTCCGGTACCTTCCAAGTCATTCAAAATATTAGACAAATCTCCCAAGCCATCCAATTGGGCTTGCAATTTGCTTTGTTCGGAAAGTTGTATGCGGTAATAATTATTAAGATACTCGTCATTATAACGCATTATGTTAGCAATTTTCACACCGCCATTTGCATGAACTTGATTATTTGGATTATCACCAATTGCACCGGCAATATTTCTTGTCGCTAAATTTGTACGTTGCTTATGATAACCTTCTGTATTCATATTGGCTACGTTATGTGACACAACACTAATTGCTTTCTCATTTACAGAAAGCGTGTTTGCCGTCATATTTAGTGATGAAAGTAAGCTAACCATTATTTACCTCAACTTTACTGCTTGGCTCTGGTATTTTTTAAGAATACCAAAACTTTCCATCGGAGCCGTAGCACCGCTTAGATTTCTTCGTTTACTGTCCACACGTCATAATCGTGTGAATCTGTTTTACCTGCTCCATTATAATTACATCCTTGAGGAGCAAACGCATCAATAACTGTTTCCAACATCTTGTTGGTCATTATGATACCATGTTTTATTAATTCCACATTTTGCTGATTTAATAACGCTAACTCTCGAAAATCGTTACAAATCTTTACTTTTCTTTCTTTCAAAGGTTCAACAAAATCCGGAGCTTCATTAGCTGCAAGTTCAATAAAACCGGACATATTAGTATCTTCACCTTTCATTGAAATTGCAAGATTTTTTCTTTCGTTTTCCAGCTTTAGAATCTGATTATTAGCTGCAATGATTTTATTATCAGTTACACCTAAGTCATCTGGTTTTGCACTCTTCAATAACTCACGCTTTTCTTCAAAAAGAGCTTTCAATTTTGAATTAGCCTTGATTATTTTATCCAGAACTTCTATTAAATTTTGAAATAATTTTCTATCCATATTATTTTACCGTGAATTAGAATAAGTATTTAACAAATCTATTAAATATACCTTCGTTTTGGTTTCTAGAAATTGCGCCTCTACCTGATAGAGCGAATTGCAGATTAGAAACATTGTAAGAATAGATTTCTCCATTTACATTAAGCCATCTTGGGTCAACAACCCCTGTTATAATAAAATCCATTCTTTCGTTACCGTTAACAAGAGTTTTCTTTCCTTGCACCCCGAGGTTTCCGTTAGGAAGTTGTTGAACGACTTGAACCGCGATTTTGTCACCAAATGACATAGAACGACCGCCAGCTGCTGAATTTGAAACTTCGTTAGAGCCGCCGTAACCGTTAGAGTCTTTTAGAGAGAATCCAAACCACTTATTTAAAAATGATGTGAATGTATCAACAGTGTTTGAAGACTTCTCGGAAGAATAAGTCAAGTTATCACTAACCGTAATATTTTCACTCATAATTATTGATAACAAATCACCGATTTGATGTGCTTGAACCCCACCAAACAAAGAGCGAGGAACACCGGCATAATTCTGTGTCGCACCAAGAGTGAACAAAGATTCTGCCTGCACACCCATAGTTGCAGTTGTTAATATTAATGCGATTGTTAGTATAACTCTTTTCATTTATTTTTCCTCAAGTCTAATTAAAGTTGAAAGGTTAAACAGTGGAACTGTTGAATAGTTTATTTTGTTCGCTTACGCTCACAATTTATTTTTTATGACCGAAGGGAATTTAAAGAACTTTTTCGCCATTCAACCCTTCAACTTACTAACTGTTATTTTCAATCCCCAGTCTTTACTTACCAATATCTAGCACAAATATTCTGCTATCACACTTCTACCATAAAGCAATCCATACTTTATGTCATCATCCGAAATATTGAATTCTCCAACAGTTTTTGCACATTCTCTTACTTCATTTACATCAATTCTATCAAGAAGAGTCTGCGCAGCAGCTGTTTCGGTACCTCTAGATACTTCAACCACACCGCCATCGTCTTTTTTAGGCAAACTTTGGTTTGACTTAAACGCACTTAATGCGCTGAATTGTTGTACTGTATTTTGTTCTATTCTTGGTAACATTTTTAGTCCTTTTTGTTTTTAAGTTTGTTTTTAATTTAGTTGAAGAGTTGAATGGTGGAAAGGCTGAAAGGTTCGTTTAATTTCCTTCGGTCATATATAAAATTGTGAGCGTTAGCGAACTTAATGAACTATTCAACTGTTTCGCTTTTCAACCTTTCAACTTATTTACCCAACAAACTTCTCCATCTGTCTATAAATCTGATCTGCGAAACCAAAGCTTGTTCTTGGATTATTCGCAATATCACGTCCCATTTGTTGATAAACTATTGACTTAAAAGTATCAACGTATTGTCCTTCTTTTCCGAACAAGCTGTTTTCGTGGTCTACAGTCTTGTCCATTTCTGAAAGCATTTTGGTCACAAAGATTGATTCAAATTCTGTTGCAACCTTTTTTAATTGCTCTTTAGAATCGCCGGATTCTTTAATTCTGTTATATAAAACCTGATCAGCGTTAACTGTCTGAGCATTTTTTAATCCGCTATGTATTAAATCTATTGTAGGTGTTGAAAAGTCCATTTTTTTATCCTTATTTTTTTGCGAAAATTAAATTTTTAGTAGTTTAGAAGAAATTTTAGTTATTATTTTTTGTTGAACTAGTTTACCTATTGAAAATTTATAACTTCTTCTCAACTTCTAAACTACTAAACTTCTCCCCTTTACCTAAATTATTACCAACTCCGCTTGCAAACTTCCGGATTTTTTCAGTGCTTGCAAGATTGATATCAAGTCTACCGGTGCTACTCCGATTGAGTTTAATGCTCTTACTAAATCATTAAGATTGCTATTAGCAGGCATTGTTACTAAACTACCCGGAGCTTTGTTAATTTGTATATCCGAATTCTCAAACCCAACGGTCGCACCGTTTGAAAAACCGTTTGGCTGAGAAACTTCATTTGTTGTAGAAACTGTTACCGTAATATTTCCATGCGCCACTGCTGCTGGTAAAAGTTTTACATCTGCACCAATAACCACAGTACCGGTTCTTTCATTAACCACAACTTTAGCCGGTTCCATTGTTGGAGAAACTTCCAAATTTTCAATTATTGATAAAAATGCAACTCTATCATTCATAAATCTTGCAGGAATTTCTACTTTAACAGAACTACCGTCAATTGCTTTTGCCGGTGCTACTTGAGAAACAGTTTTTGCAATTCTTGAAACAAGTGTATAATCAGAACGGTCGATAGATAGTGTTATAGAGTTTTCATCTCCGATTTCTGTATAGATATCACGTTCAATTATTGCACCCCCAGGGATTCTACCTGTTGTAGTGATTGCAGTTCTTGCAGATGAACCGCCTGCAATTTTGTTAATACCACCAACTGAAAGTGGACCTTGCGCAACTGCTACAGCTTCACCGTTAGGAGCTTTTAGAATTGTTTGAACAAGTACACCGCCTTCTAAACTTTTACAGTCAGCCATCGCAGAAACTGTTACGTCGATTTTGTCACCATTCTTAGAAAATGGAGGTACTGTAGCGGTTACGATTACAGCTGCTGAAGCACCTTTTTGAATGTAGTTTTCTTGCTCGATTACTGTGCCTAAATTTCTAAGCAACATTTTGTTAGTAATCTGAGTTGAACGAGAGTTGTCACCAGTCCCCGGAAGACCAACAACTACACCATAACCAACAAGTTGGTTTTCTCTCACACCCTTAATATGAGTCAAGTCCATTATACGAACCTTGGCATTAATAGCTTGCGCAGGCATTACACTTGCCAACATGAATATTGCTAATATTGTTGCTAAAAATTTTTTCATAATACTTACCCTTTTTGAGTTGAAAGTTGAAAATTGAAAGTGGAAAATTGTTTTAAAAATTTTCTTTTGTTTTAAGTGTTCAACATTGAACGCATTTTATTTAAAAAATAACTAAAATAACTTTCAACTTTCCACTTTCAATTTTCAACTCTTCTATAAACCTCGAGTCCCAGTGCTAAATTGCAACCAGCACTCTGTTTTCCCCAATTACCTTACCGTTGTAAACTTTTTTGTAATTTTTGTTTTCAACGTTTATGTAATCACCTGTCATACCGTCTGCCATTGCAGTACCGTCTATTGTAACCATTACATCCCCATTCGATACAAAGAAGATTCTTACTTCACCATTTCTTTGTACGTCAGGACGCATTTTTACAAATCTTTTATCAATGACTTCACCTTTTTGAAAAGCTTTCTTGGTTGTCATTTCTTTTGCCAACATTTTTGAATCAAGAACGTAATCCATTTTCATAGAAACATCCATTCTCTTAACCGTTGTGCATTCATTTGTTACAGCTTGTTCCCTGTTTATAAAATCACTTGCAACAAGCACGTCTTTGTAAACAATTGTTTGAACCGGAAGATTCAAAGTTTTCACAAACGCATTATTTACATATACATCCACTCTTTTAATATCACGAGGTAGAATTTTATCTCCACCGGAAACAACTTTATATGAAACTTTTCCATCCGGTAATTGTAATTGTGCAAAAGGTGTTGCAGAAACCTTAACTTCAACCTCACCATTTGTCATTTTGTTATAATTTGTTTCCAAAATCTTAGCAACAGAAGTTTTAACATCACTAGAAGAAACCATTTGAGCGTTTACACCCAAATTGCTTATTATTAATATTAATGCTGTTGCTACTATTTTATTCATTAATTATACTTACCTTTTTGAGTTGAAAGTTGAAAATTATCCCATCTGATTAGTCAACTGTAAAATATTACTTGAAGAGTTGATAATCTTAGAGTTTGATTCAAATGCCCTTTCTGCTTTAATTAGTCCTACAAGTTCATCTACGATTTGAACGTTTGAACCTTCCAACATACATTGTTGAATCAAACCTAAACCGTTCTGCCCCGGAGTATCTTGAACCGGATTTCCGGAAGCTTGCGTTTCCTTGTACAAGTTGTGTCCGATTGATAACAAACCTGATGGGTTTTGGAATTTTACCAATTGCAAAGAACCAACAATTGATTGTTGTGTTTGCCCAGGAAGTGTTACTGAAATATTACCATCTTGTGTGATTGTAATTTCAGTCGCATCACGTGGAATTGATACGGATGGTTGAATTAACAAACCATCATTTGTACACAATTGACCTAAAGAATCCACTTGCAAGCAACCATCACGAGTATAAGCTAAAGAACCATCTTCTTTCATAACTTGCAAGAAGCCTTCGCCTTCTATTTCAATATCAAGTTGGCGACCGGTAGAGATTGCAACACCTTGAGTAAAAACACGAGTTGTAGCAGCTGTTTTAACACCAAGCCCGATTTCAATACCAACCGGCTGATAAGTACCTTGGTTCATCAAAGCACCAGGGGTTCTTGTTGCTTGTGAAAGCAAATCTTGAAACTCAATTCTTGATTGTTTAAAAGCAGTTGTGTTGACGTTCGCTACGTTGTTTGCGATAACGTCTAGGTAATTCTGTTGTGCTATCATACCTGTTGCTGCTGTTGTTAGTGCTCTTAACATTTTTGTTTATCCTCTTTAAGTCTGGTTTTGTTTTTTAGTTGAAGAGTTGAATGGTGTAATGGTTGAAAAGTTCATTATGTTCACTTACGCTCACTATTTATATAACCGAAGGGAATTAAATCAACTATTCAACCCTTCCACTTTTCAACATTTCAACTCCTAACTCTACGATGTCCTTATGCGCCCAAGCGAAACTGCCGTTGTCAGCATATCACTATTGGTGCTTACTAATTTTGTCAAACTTTCGTAATTTCTTGATGTATTAATTGTGTTAATCATTTCTCTAATTACATTAGAATTAGAAAGTTCTAGCATTCCCTGCTGTACAGAGAATTTTTCTGAACGAAGTTCCGGATTATTAACGGTATCTCTCGGAATAAACTTCGCATCACCAACTTCAAACAAATCATCTTTGTCAGAAAAATCCCAAACACCGATTGTTTGAAGCGGAATTTTTTGGTTATAAGAATTGATTTCAATATTACCGTTTTCTGCGATAACGATATCTTTTCTATCTCTAAAAACTGTTTCATCTTCCATATCCTCAGGAAGCATTCTTATTCTTCTATTGTTAACGTCAAGAACGTATTCACCTTGCTTAGTTTTTAACCAATAACCTCTATCAACAACAAAAGAACCGTTTCTTGTATAAGCGACATTTCCATCTTGGTCTTGAACTTTGAAGAAACCGTCACCTTCAATTGCAACGTCATAAGGATTAGATGTCTTAGTTAAAGCACCTTGAGAAAAATCGTGGGTATATTGCATACTTGCACTACCGACACTTAAACTTCCAAGATAATTATTTTCATTTGTGTTTCTGATAATAGAACCACCCTCTTGAGAGTATACAGCAGATTGCATAACGTCTTTGAATCTCAATGAACCCTTTTTATATCCGACAGTATTTACGTTCGCAAGGTTGTTTGCGGTATTATCATTCATATCCATAAGAGCAAGCATACCATTGGCAGCTGATTCAAAACTTCTCACTAACATTAGTTGCTTCCTCCTTTCATCTTGTCGTAATTGCTTAGTACACTTTTAACATAATTCTGCGTTTCCATATAAGGTGGAATTCCACCATATTTCTTCACTGCATTTGGACCGGCATTGTAAGCAGCCAGAGCTAAAGATTTATTGTTGTCAAATCTGTCCATTAAACCTTTTAGATACTTTGTTCCGCCCATAATGTTTTGTTCCGCATCATATGCGTTTTTAACACCAAGTCCTTGTGCTGTACTTGGCATAAGCTGCATTAACCCCATAGCACCGCAGCTTGAAGTCGCATTAGGGTTAAATCCTGATTCTTGTTTAATTACAGCTTTTACAAAATCAGAATCCAAGCCATTCTTTTCTGCGTAGGTTTCAATCAAGTTTTCGATTTCATTTCTGGATGAAGAAGTAGGATTTGTTCTATTAGCGATTGATGTATCAAGGATTTTTTGGAAATCTTCGTCAGGCTTAACCCCGTATGACATTAGAGATTGAAACTGATTTTCAATCGTACCAATACGCTGCAAAGTTAAGTCTAATCCCGTAAGATTCATCTTACGCCTTCCTCTTCTTAATTACCTACCAATTTTGTAAGGGATATATTTTCCCCTACCCCAAGTCTACACTAGTAGTTTATTATATCTGGACTCCGTTAACATCAATCAAAGGGTTATAATTTTAGAGCGATATAGACCATTTGGTCTATGTCAGTTGAAAGTTGAAAGTGGATAGTTGAAAGTTATTTTAGTTGTTTTTTTTTAATAAAATACGTTCAATATTGAATATTTAGAACAAAAGAAAATTGTTAAAACAACTTTCCACTTTCAATTTTCAACTTTCAACTTAAAAAACTAATCATTTTGCTTAACCAACGACAACGAATTATCACGAGAAAAATGCTCAGCCCTTAATTCTTCTATTCTATTGCGCGCAAAAACCGCATCTTCTGAAAATTGTTTTAATTCTAAAAATTTCTTGTAATATCTTATTGCATCCTTAAACTTAGACATCTTATCAAAACTCATCGCGATACCAAGATAAGCTTTGTAATAATCTGGATTTCGTTTAATCAACTGGAAGAACGTTCTTGATGCTTCCATGAAATCGCCTTGTCCCATGAGCATTGCAGCCTTGTTGTAATAAGCCTTCAAAAATTCCGGATTTGTTTCAAGAAGTTTGTTGTAAATCATCAATGACAAATCCGCTTCATCTACAAGTTCATGAGCAATAGCTAATTGAATTTGAGCCTCTAGGTTTTCACGATTTATCAAAATCGCTTTAATTAAGTGTTCAATAGCTTTTTCAGGTTCGCCATTGCTCAAATAACAAACACCAAGTTCAAAAAAGTATTCATCTTTGCTATCATCAATTGCAATCAATTTATGCAAAGTTGAAATAGCTTTCCTGTACTCTTGGAGGTATTTGTAAGACATTGCTAAACCCAAATACGCTTGGGGTTCTTTTCTATCCATCATAATTGCCTGCAAGTATGCTTGCACAGCCTCTTTATAAAGTTTTGCAAATCTGAGTGCGTCTGCTTTAACGCAGAGATTATACGAACGAGAACGTTGAGGTCTTGTCACCTTCTCCGTTACTTTCGCCAAATTTTTATCTATAGTTGCATCAATTTGCATAACTCTCTCCCAATTGTATAGTACACAATCGGGTAATAAATTTTAACGACCATTGGATTGAAAAAAGATTAACCCTTGGATTAATCTTTAAACATCAAAAAAGGCGTCGGTACAAAATAAATTTTGTACCGACGCCTTAATAATTACACTTATCTACTTAACAGTTGTTAAACCCATTTCTTCAAGCATTTTCTTGTCTTCTTTAGTTTCAACACCATCAGTTGTTAAATAATCGCCTGCAAGAAGTCCATTAATACCTGCTCTCAGACCAAGTTCCTGCATTTCCTTAGACAATCTGGTTTTCCTTCCGCCTGCATATCTCAAAATTGCATTAGGAAGAACAAGTCTAAAGATGCAAATTGTTCTGATAACTTCTTCTTCTGTAATCCTATCTTCATAACCTTCTAGAGGTGTGCCCTTAATCGGATTCAAAACATTTATCGGCACTGTTTTTGGATTAAGTTCCGCAAGAGAAAGCGCCATATCAATTCTATCTTCTCTTGATTCGCCCATACCTAAAATAACACCGGTACAAGCTTCTATACCGTTTTCTTCAATCATTTTCACAGTCTTAACTCTGTCTTCAAAATCGTGTGTTGTACAGATTTCTTTGTGGAAATTCTTTGAAGTATTGATGTTGTGATTAAATCTTTCAACACCGGCTTCTTTGATTTGCTTAATTTGTTCTTCATTCAACAAACCTAAAGATGCGCAGCAGTGAATACCTTCAATTGAAGCAACAGCTTTAATCATCTCCAAAATTTTGCCAAAATCATCGCCGCCTTCACTTCTTCCGGATGTTACAATACAAAATCTTGAAGCACCGTTTTCTTTTGCTTTGATTGCAGCTTGACGAACTTCTTCAACTTCCATCAATGGGTGACAAGCAATTTCTGCATGGTTATGTATACTTTGAGAACAGTATTTGCAGTTTTCACCGCATTTACCGGTTCTTGCACTAATAATAGAACAAACTTCTACTTCATTCTTAAAATGTTCTTTGGTAACTTTTTCCGCTTTAGAAATAAGTTCTTCTAAATCCATATCATATAATTTTAATAGTTCTTCTTTATTCATAATTTTTTCCTTTTCCCCAAGGGGTTTAATATTAGATTTTGTAACTTCACAATAAATCTGAAGCATCCCCTCGCCTAGCAGGGGAGCGGATTTTCGGCAGGGCGATAGCCCGTAAGGTGGAGGTCAGACGTTACTCTGCCGACACCCCGAATAATCCAAGACAGGGTTAGGGTGAGGTAGAAGCACCACAGATCCTAGATTAGCTTATTCACCAGCCTTAATAATTCCGCCGCCTAAAACAACATCACCGTCATATAATACAACAGACTGTCCCGGAGCAATTGATTTTTGCATATCTTCAAATATAACTTCAACTTCTCCATTTTCAAGAGGTCTTGCTGTAACATTTGTAGGCTGTTGAGTTGAACGAATTTTTGCTTGACACTTAATTTCTTTATCAAGATTTTCGATTGACAACCAGCTCATATCAAAAGCTACCAGTCTATCTTTAAAAGTCTTGTCCTTAAATCCGACAACAACTTCATTTGTTTCATTTCTCAATTCAACTACATACAACGCTTCTGCTGCTGCAATACCAAGCCCTTTACGCTGTCCGATAGTATAATTCCAGATACCATCATGTTCGCCCAAGATATTGCCATCCATATCCACGATATTACCTTTTTTAGGTTCTACGTGAAGTAATTCGTTGTAATCTCCAGCATAAAAGTCTTGAGAATCCGGTTTATCAGCAACTTGCAAGCCAAAGCTCTTTGCTTTTTCTCGAATCTCTTCTTTTGTATAACCACCAAGTGGCAACATAATATTTGCAAGCTGATCTTGTCTTAAACGATACAAGAAATACGATTGGTCTTTATGCGGACTTACACCACGCAAAAGTTGATATCTTCCGTTTTCACCTTTTTCTATTCTTGCATAATGACCTGTTGCAAATTTGTCAAACTCAATTCCATTCATTTTTGCTAATGATGGCAAAATATCAAATTTAATAAGTGAGTTGCACCAAATACAAGGGTTTGGTGTTCTTCCGGCAAGGTATTCTTTTTTGAAATTCTTTAAAACGATTTCATCATATTGACTTGCGCAATCAAAAACATGAAACTCGATACCAATTTCTTCGCAAACCTTTCTGGCTGCTTCAATATCTTCTTTTTCATCAGGTCCAAGACAAGCTCCGTGTGTAGAAGCTTTCATGTTTTTCATAACACCCTTGTCACCCCAAATCGCCATTGTTGCACCGATTACGTTATGACCGGCTTCCTTTAATAACTTAGCTGTTGTAGAAGAATCCACACCACCGGACATTCCAACTAATATATTCATAAACTATACACTTGCTCCTATCATCATTTTGTCAATACATTCGTAAGCTTTCTTTTCTACTTCCGGATTTACAGTAATTTCGTGCTGTTCATCACGCAAAGCAAAATAGATATCTTCAAGAGAATTCCATTTCATGTTTGTGCAAATAATATCATCTCTGATTAGGTGGAATTCTTTTTGCGGATAATCACGTTTAAGCCTATCAAGAACACCTTTTTCTGTCGCAATGACGAATTCTTTTTCAGAAGAATTTCTTACGTAGTCCATAATTTCTTTTGTAGATCCTACAAAATCAGAAATCTCTGATACAGAAGTGTGACATTCCGGATGAGCAAGAATAATTGCGTTCGGATAATTTTTGCGAGCTTCTGCAATATCTTCCGGTCTGATTCTTAAGTGAGTTGGACAGAAACCGTTATATGTAATCACTTTCACATTTCCAAGCTTCTTTTCTACCCACTTGCCTAAATACGTATCAGGCAAGAATAGAATTTCTTTTGCACCAAGACTCTGAACAACTTTTACCGCATTAGAGCTTGTACAGCAAATATCGCATTCTGCCTTAATTTCAGCAGTTGAATTAATATAGCAGACAGCAGGAACGTTCGGATACTTCGCACGGAATTCTCTTAACTGTTCAACATTAACCATATCCGCCATAAAACATCCGGAATTCATGTTCGGTAGCAATACTTTTTTATCAGGATTAAGAAGCTTTGCAGATTGCGCCATAAAATGTACACCGGCAAAAACAATAATATCAGCGTTTGTTTCTTTCGCTTTTTTACTCAAATAGAACGAATCTCCGACGAAATCAGAAATTTCGTCGATTTCAACAGGCTGATAACAGTGTGTCAAAACGATTGCATTCTTCTCTTTTTTTAATCTTTTTATTTCTTCTATGTAATTCATAACTAACCTTTCAGAGTTTATATTAACACAAAAGTTCTCACATGCCACTAAATTTATTGAGGTTAGTTATTATAAAAAACTATATTTTTTTACATTTATCCAATCGTAAAATGACTATTTTTGAACGGTCCGAGTTCAACACTTAATATTAATCTTTTTTATTAACTATCCTTACCAATTCCACTTTCAGATTTTCTTCTATAACCTGAAAATCATTTTCTGTTAAACTAGAAAGCTGTTCTAATTGCTTATTCACAAAGGCGCCTCTCTTTTGCAAAACCTCCTTGGATAAAAGACTTTGCTTTGAAATATCCAATTGACCATCATCGCCATATAGATTATTACTAACTGCCATCCTATAGTAACCTACGCTAGGAATTTTTCGTTTGAGCGGCATAATATTTGATGATAAAATTGGTAGATTTTGTTTTGCTGCAACATTAGCAATAATCCCTAAAAGTTCACCCAGTTCTAAATGATATTGAATATAGAGGTTATAGCGTTCGAAAACAATCTCACACAATTGCTTGTAACCTATGACCATCTGATTACAAATTCTTCGAGAATTACCAAGTTGAATTTCACCTTGAATAAGTGATTTTAAACAATAAAATACCTTCAAAGTTTTTTCTTCCATATTTTTAAAAATTTTACCATGATACATACAAACCGTCCTGAAAATTAAATTATACTGTCTTTATACCATAAAACATTCTTGTTCAGAAC
>CABQIM010000032.1 GCA_902464375.1 uncultured bacterium
AAAGGATAAAATCCTTGAACACGACAAACATAATATCAATAAAGCGTTAATAAAACGCAACCACAATCAAAAGTGTTAATAACTTTCCACTCCTTCAGAACCCTGTTGTGTAGAAACATTGTTGGAAATTCCTAAAAATCTTTCAGGATTATCCACGCCTTTTTGTTCAAAGTACCATACAAAAATTTCTTGTAAATTTAATGGTATAACAGATGCAAATTTCTCTACCGCTTGGATTACAATATCAGCTTGTTCTGCCTTTTGATTAAGCATAGATGAATCTGAATACATGTATTTATAGTCACCTTGTCGAACAGAATCATCAATTTCAATAATTTCCTGCTGATTTTCGTGATTAACAAAAATTGTTTCAATTCCGGATTTGAAATTTGCACAAAGTTTTGCCACCTTTTCAACATTCGGTACAATTAAATCTTGATTGATAGTATCGACAAGCATTGCTAAACGTGTCATTTGTCCTTGAGTTTTTGTGTTGATTTCTGTCGCTGTTTTGGCTGTAGATGTTTCAACTGCTCCAATCATGTTCGGAAATATTCCAGAAACTTCTGCCATCAAATCATTTAAGAAAGAAATATCTTGCAAATAAATATTTGAGTTGAATGTCAATTGCTTGAATGCTGCTGTTGGAGAAAGGTTGTCACCATATTCAATAATTTTCCCTGGGTATAATTTGATTTCGTCTTCGTCAAAGAAACCTTCTGGGGCTAATAGTGGCGGATTCTCATTAAGAGCTTGCAAATCACAGGTTTTGTTCATCAAATCTTCTTGCAGATGTGCAAGTGAAAGAACGGAATACAGCGGACTTATCCCTCTTTTTGTTTCAGGGTCAATGACAAAAGCTCCGTAAGAAAACGGATTAACAATGCCTTCATTTTTACCAAATAGAACAAGATACTTTCTTGCAACAATTACTGCGTGCCAATTTTTCAGTAGAATTCCGTTTGGCAATTTTAAATCACCCCAATGCTCAAGAACTTCAATAGTTGAACCTTTTGTGATGCAATCTTTTTCATATTTCTGAAGATTATTGCTGCTATTTGCTAACCTTTTAAGCTCTTCTATTTGTTCTTTAGATAAATGATAATATTTGTTATTTATGATTTCAGAACAGGTTTTGTAAACTCTGTAAATTTTGGGACAGTTATCCCAGTTGTCTTTCTGCGAAGAGTCAAAAACCAAGTCTGCTGGATTAACCGGATAAATGTATGGATTATCATATATTTTTCTTGTATCAATCCAATAATTTTGCCCTTTTGCAATCGCATCCAGAATCATCGGCAACTTTTGAACATCTTGCATAAAAAGATTCTTGAAAAAGTTTATAGGACGTCTATACTCTTCATAATTTTTTTTCCAAGAAGTAAAGGATATCAATTCTCCGTAAAGCATAGCATAGTCAATAATTTGGTCACAAGTTTTTTGATAATCCATTTTTTCAAGAATATCTACAAGCATAGCTTTTTGCTTGTTGGAAGCGTTATTTGAATCGTGATTTTCTCCTGATACATCAAACATCGAGTTTACATTTGCATAAGTATTTCTCCAAATAAAAGCTTTAAGTGTCTGATAAAACATAAAAGTCTTACACATTTTAATTTTCGATTTCCATTTTTGAGTTTTATCGCTTAATGATTTGAAATCATTTTTAAAAAATATTTCGTTAGCCAGTTTTGAAGCCATATCTAAGTTTGTCAAACGCTCCGAATTCAATGTAACAAATTCGGCACTGATATCTTTGATAAGGAATGCTTCCAATTCTGGAGTAAGCACTTGTGTACTTCTATCTTTTTCAATAATGTATTCAAACGACATAATTTCCCTTTCCGGAGTTATACTCCAATATAAGTACTCTTTCCCACATTTTAACCTCCATTAATAGGGAGGTCGCAGCTGTTAGCGAAGCCGTGCTGAGCTTTACAGATGCGGGTGGGTTTTAGTTGCAGTTTGGGTTCAACAATTGTCATTGAACCCAATATTAATGCTTATAAACAAACTCTTTCTCACCAATTTCTACAAATCCACATTTTTTCAAACACAATTCAGACATTTTATTTTGCGCTGTGGCATAAATGTCACAATCAAACCAATTTAAAGACATTTTTAAACATTCTAAATTCAACAAATGCATTTTCCGATTTGCAAAACCGTTCAAAAAAAGTTTTCCATTATTGTCTTCAAAAAAATAAATTGCACCGATTAATTTTTCGTTAAATACAAATAGATAAAAAAATGTGTTTTTAATTATGAATTCAAAACTATTAGTATCGCAAATCTTGTCTTGTACACTTTCGTACAACACTTTGCACTCTTTTTCGAAGCGCAAAAATTCTTTATTATAAGGAATAAAAACTGTTATCATTCTTTTCCCCCTCGCCCCTTGAGGGAGAGGGAGCAGTCGTTAGTGAGCTTTGCGAACTTTACGAATGCGGGTGAGGGGTGTAATAATGTAAAATTGAACTTTTTAAATATGTATTTCTTCCTCAAATTTTCTCCTCGCTTAACCCTTCCACAACATTAATTACAGGTTCTTCGTTAATATAAACGTCATCATCTAAACCTAAAGCGAGCCTTTGCCCCTTTTGAACCTTACCGATTGCAGAAATAATAAAATCAATTGTTGCTATCGTATTCTTTGGAATATCTAAATATTCAAACTCTGCATATTTTATATCGTGCTCAAACTCCGTTAAAAGAAATTCTAAAACATTAAGAGCCTTGCCATACAATTCAATGTGCTTGTTATTAACACTATCTTTACTATTTTTTTTAGCCATAAAATCCTCTATAAAAAAGAAAAAAGACCGGAGCAGGGGTAACCTGTACAAGGAGTATTACGAGAGAGAAAGGTGAAACGAAAACTCCGGTCTAGAAAGTTTAGTAAGTTTTAATTAATTCTTTGTTGCCGTAAAAATCTGCAGCAAATTGTTGTACAATTTCTTGCTTACTTCTCCGAACTCTGTTGATGCCATAAATCCAGCCAAATGGCTTAGATTTTGTTTTTTTATAATTCATTTCTCTTAGAGAGTAAACTATTTCATCTTTATGCTTCAACATCAATTTATTTGCGTTAACTCCGCTGACTGAAATTTTATTAAATTTCCCATCAAATCTCCATTCGCTGATTTCGCAAACCGGCTTGTTGCAAATTGGACAAAAACCAATAGACATCTTTCTTGAAGAATACAAATTATTGTCCCTGAGATAATAAACATCATCAGGGTTAAATTGACAACAGTGTCGCAAAATAACCTCCTAAAAGTTGGATATGTATACAATGGGCATATCTAGCCCTCATACTTTTTAAAGATTTCTCCTACGCAACTTCTAAACAAGTATTGTTTCAAAATCAAGTACAAAATTATATTACACTATTTTCAAAATCGACCATACGATTGTAACGATTTGTTTACATTAAAACTTGAGATATAGCATTTATGCTACTTTAAATAATGGAGCTGGTACAATAACCTCTACAATTAGGGAGGTCGCAGCTGCTAGTGAAGTTACAGATGCGGGTGGGTTTTAGAAATAGCTACATTAATATTGAGCGCTATAAGAATAGGGAGAAGATTATGAAAGCAATTGTATTTGATAACGAATTAAAGTTAGATAAAAATTATCCAAAACCAATACCTCAAGCAGGCGAGGCACTTATAAAAGTGACTTTAGCCGGAATTTGTAATACAGATGCAGAGATTACAAAAGGATATATGGGATATAAAGGAATTTTGGGTCACGAGTTTGTTGGTGTTGTGGAAGAAATCAATGATGAAGATAAGTCATTGTTAGGCAAACGTGTTGTTGCAGAAATTAGCTACGGTTGCAACGATCCGGAGTGCGAATGGTGCGCTAAAAAGAATTATCGCCATTGCCCAAATCGTCACACATTGGGAATTTGGAGAAAAGACGGATGTTTTGCAGAATATATGACAATGCCTCTTAATGTTCTTTTTGAAGTTCCAGAAAATGTATCGGATGAACAAGCTGTGTTTGTAGAACCATTAGCAGCTGCTTGTGAAATTACTGAACAATTGCATATTGATCCTATGCAAAAAGTTGTTGTAATAGGTGATGGCAAATTAGGATTAACAACCGCTTTAACATTGAATGCACAAAATTTTGATGTTCTGCTTGTCGGAAAACATCAAAATAAGCTTGATATCGCAGCTCAACAAGGTGTGCAAACTCAACTTCTTTCAGAGTTTGAGATAGAAAAAAAATACGATGTGGTGGTGGAAGCGACAGGAACTGCGTCCGGTTTTGAAACATCTATGGCTTTAACAAAACCAAGAGGAGTTTTGGTTTTGAAGAGTACTGTAGCAAGTGGAAAAGAATTAAACCTTGCGCCAATTGTAATTGATGAAATTACTGTTCTTGGCTCTCGTTGTGGACAATTCCCACCGGCTTTAAGATTGTTGAAGAATCAAAAAATAGATTTCACTCCATTTATTAGTGGAATTTATTCTATAGATGATGCAATTGAAGCGTTTGAAGCTAATAAGTCAAGAGAAAATTTAAAAATATTGGTTAAAATGTAGGTTGTTAAAAATTTATATAGACAATAAAAAAGGCGAATCTCACGAGATTCGCCTTTTTTATTAAAATTCTAATTACTAAACTGAAGTACCGGCAGGTTTCTTTTGTTGAGTAGCTCCTGGGATAGCTTGCCAGTTTGCAGCCATAATCTTTTTGAAAGATTTAAGAGCTGTGTCTTCAAGTTCACCTAACTCTTCAGCTTCCATAATCAATTCTCTTAATGGAAGAAGAGCTCTTTGGTCACGAAGAACACCTAATGCTGCAGCTGCACCAGCTCTTACTAAATCGTTTTCAGAACGGTTTTTCATAACATCAATCAATGCCGGAACTGCTTTCTTATCATTCAATTTCCCTAAAGAAGTTACAGCGTAAATTCTAACGTTAACCCATTCGTCATATAACATATTGATAATCTTATCAACACATTTTTTATTACCGATTTCGCCCAATGCTCTGGTTGCATCACATCTAACGTTAACTTTTTCGTGATCTAGAGAATTCATTAAGGCATCAGTTGCAACATCACCAATTTCAATTAGTGCATCTGTTGCTGTAATACAAACTTGTGAATTTTCATCATTAAGAGCTTCAACAAGTGGTTCAACAACTATTTTACCACCCAAACGACCTAACGCACGAGCTGCACGAACTCTAACATCAACGTTTCTGTCTTCTCTTAAAGATTCAATTAAGTGCTCGGTAGCTTTTGAATCACCCAATTCGCCTAATGCACGAGCAGCATATAAACGAACAGAACCGTTTTTGTCGTTTTTCAAAACATCAATTAATGGTTCAACAGCTTTCGAATCACCCATCTCGCCTAAAACACGAGCTGCGTTATATCTAACTTTTTCAGAACTAGATGTCATCAAATCATTGATTAGTTCTTGGAAAGTTTTTTTGACTTGTTTCTTTTTGCTGTTTACTGTAATTGCCATACACGTTACCTCCGATATGCAAACATAAATAATAATAATCTTCTACACAGTAATATAAAGTTTTTCTATTTTATAAAATTGCCTTTATCTTTTTGATTGTTAAATTTTTGTTACATTCCCTAACTTTCTATTTAGGGTAAAACTTACACTTAATCTTGGTAGTATTAATATACCATATTTTTACATTTTTAGAACCGGTCGACCAGATTTTTTTACAAAAGTTAATTATAATTATAATTGTGATAATCTTACAAGTTAGTCATAATCAATAAAAGTGAAGTTTACAAAACTTAATTTTTATTACTCACTAGGGATGGTAATAGTAAATTCGCTACCCTCATTTAATTTAGTTTTTACAGAAATTTTCCCTTTGTGTTTTTCAATGATTTTTTGTGATATAGCAAGCCCTAAGCCTGTGCCCACACCTACTCCTTTTGTCGTATAGCCTGCAAAAAATATTTTGTCAGGTTCCTTTATGCCACAGCCATTATCTTTTATTTTTACAACTAAACTACTATTTTCGTATTTTGTGTCAATAGTTATTGTTCCGGTATCTTTGATTGCATGTGTTGCGTTTACAAGAATATTCATGAATACTTGGTTAAGCATGTTTGGATAACACTTAATTGGTGGAATTTCAGAATAATTTTTGATAATTTCTATTCTATTTTTTGTTTCATGTCTGATTAAATCGAGAGTTAAATCTATTTCTTTATTTATATCAGCTTCTTGTAGTTCTGCTTCATCAAGTCTTACAAATTTTCTTAAAGATATTACGAGCCTGTTTATTCTTGCGATTGCCTCTGTGTCTATTTCGTTAACTTCTTGCAAAAGTTCTGCAATTTCTTTATCTTCGATTTGAGAAATTAATTTTTTGGTGATTTCATTGTTGGATTTAATTGAAGCAACCGGCGTATTTATTTCGTGTGCAACTCCTGCTACAAGTTGACCTAAAGATGCCATTTTTTCAGAATTAATAAGTTTTAATTGCGTGTCTTTCAATTCTTCCAATGTTTTGGTTAAGTCTTTAACCATTTTTGCATTTTTTTTGTATAATTCTGATTGAATTATAGCATTTCCAAGCTGCGTAGATACTCCATTCAAGACCTCTAGCGTATCATCTAATTTTGTTTTTTGTTTTGTAGATAACACAATGATTCCTAATAATTTATTGAGATGATAAATTGGAACAATGATTCTTTGTACAATTTCTTTGAAAGGTTTTGCCTCTTTGTATTCTTTCATGCAAGTTATGCAATTTACTTTACCTTTTTTTATATAATTGTAAGCTTCTTTTTCAAAAGAAAGTTCTATATTTTTATCTTTAGAATTTAAAGATTCTAGAATTTTAAAATTTTGCCCATCTTCCGAAGTTGCATAATAAGCTCTAAAAGCTCCAAACATTTGAGAAAGTTCTTCTAAAGCTGATTTTAAAATTACAGAGGTATCAATAGACTCTCTTATAATATTAGAAATGTTGTTTAATAAAAGAAGTTTCATTGCTTGTGATTGCGCTTGCAACTTGATTTTGGAAAGATTTTTGTTGTCGTCTTCTAAAATGTTAACTTTTTTTTGTAAATTCTGATTTTTTTGAGTAATCGTATCAAGCTTTGTTTTTGCAGTAACATCAGTTAAGACAATCATATGATATTGTCCTTTTTGTGTTGCGTTCATATCATAATAATAAAGTTCGTTACTGGAAGTTTGGTATGTTATGTATGCAGAAAAATCTTCTTTGGATGCTAAAGCTTGCGAAATCGGAGAGTGCACGGTTACATCATTACTTACAAGTGCGCAGACGTTGTAATTCAATTTGTGTGAAAATTTTTCAAGAGTCTTGAAATCCGGAAAAATTCTTCTAAAAATATTGTTTCTAAAAACAACTTCCTTGTTACTATTTATGACAATAACAGCGCTATTGAATTTGTTAAATAAATCAAACTTCCCCATAATAATATTATATATATAATAAGGAACTGTGGCAACTGTTATTCACTTTGAAAATAATAGTGTGTTATAATAAAATTGCGTACATAGTTCGGAGCTAAAATCCACCAAATAATGGTGGTAAAAGCATATTTAAAACTGATATAATAACACTATGTAGTAAAAATGGAGAATAGTATGGCTGAAAACGATAAGGCTGGAGAAAATAAACAACAAGATTTAACCAAATTTTTAATAATGACAATTGCATCTATTGTTATTATGTTTATTGTGTTTGCGGGTGTAAATTATGTTGTAATGGAAAACTTAATTACACAAAAAATTAGCACAATAAATCCTTCTCAGGAAGAAATTGATGATAGTGGCGATGAAGATGAAGTACAAAAAGGTATTATTGTTGATTTAGGTGATTTTATCTTGAATTTGTGCGATGAAAGTCAAAAAAAATATTTGAAAGTTAATGTTGCAATAGAAGTTTCTAAAAAAGATACAGATTTTCCGGAAGTAGATGAAAAAGCTGCAAAAGGCGGTGGACATGGTGGTCATGGTGAAGCTCCTGCTCCAACCGATCCAATGGAAGCTATTCAAAATGAAATGAACCAGTATAAGCCTGCTATTAGAGATGCTGTTATAACAAATCTTTCAAGCAAGACTTCTGCAGAATTAGCAACTGCTGCCGGTAAAGAATTGGCAAAGGAACAAATTTCTAATGATATAAATTCTATTTTGGGTGGCGAAAGAGAAGTATTAAGAGTAAGTTTTGGACAATTTATTATTCAATAGGGTATAAATGACAGATATAAAAGACACAAATTTATCAGATATAGATGGTTTTGAAGAAGATTTTTCGGATTCTGAACATAAGAGCTATAAGCTTTATAACTTTAGACGTCCGGATAAGTTTTCCAAAGATAATTTAAGAGCCTTGAGAGATATTCATAGAGAATTCTCTAAGGCGATTTCGCTTGTCTTGAGTGGTTATTTGAGAATGCGTGTTGAAATAGAAATCGTGTCTGTTGACCAGTTGACATACGAAGAATTTGTTCGCTCTATGCCATCACCAATCAGTGTTGGTGTATTTGAATTTGAGCCTTTATCTGGGCAAATTCTATTGGGTATAAGCTTTGAAGTTATTTCTTGTATTGTAAATAGAATGCTTGGCGGAGTTGGTAATATCGAAGCTCAAACTCGTGAACTTACTGATATTGAAAAAGCGTTGGCAAAGAAAATTATAAATATTATTATTAAATCTTTAGAAGATTCTTGGAATGCCATTATTCCGGTAACCGGTAAATTTATTAGCCTTGACGATAATTATCAATCAATTCAAGTTGCAACTGCCGGAGAAATTGTAGCTTTGTTGACTTTTGAGGTTCAAATTTCAGGCAAACATTTTGGCTTGTTTAGCCTGTGTTTTCCATATCCGGTATTAGAAACAGTTTTAGGACACTTGAGTACTCAACATATTTTTCAGACAAAGGGCTTAGTTGCTTCTAATGATGAAAGATTGAAAATGATTTCCAAATTGAATACTTCCAATGTGGATTTAAGAGTGCAATTTGGGCAATGTAATATAACATTGGATGATTTTTTGCAATTGTCAGAAGGTGATATTATTAAACTTGATAACAAAGTTTCTGACGATTTGATTGTTAAGGTAAATGGTGAAAAGAAATTCTTTGCCAGACCTGGAACTATGAAGGATAAAATTTGTGTTAAAATAACAGATGTGTATGACGAGATGCACGAATTGCTTAGAAATTATTTTTAGAGAGGTTTATAAATGTTAGATGATGATAATATTATAAGCGGCGGTGCCGGTGAACATAGTGAAGCTGATATGCAAGAGCATGATTTTACAGCTCAACAAGGAGAAAATGTTCCGGAAGCTGAAAAAACTGTTACAGTTCAGCCGGTGCAATTTGCATCTTTTGAAGATTTAGACCAAATACAAGGTCCGGCTAACCAAAACTTAAATATTCTTTTGGACGTTAAACTTCAATTGACAGTAGAACTTGGTAAGACTGAATTACCAATTAAAAAGGTTTTGGAATTAACAAAAGGTTCTATTGTAACTCTTAATAAGGCAGCTGGTGAACCTGTTGAATTGTACGCAAACGGAAAATTAATTGCGTATGGTGAAGTTGTTGTTATAGAAGATAATTTCGGTTTAAGAATTACTCATATCACAGACCCTGCAAGACGTTTGAATACAATTAGCGCTAATGCCAACAAAGAAGAGGTGTAGTAAAGGTATAAAAGAGGCGTAGACGCATAGATGCAAAGCTTTAGAACTGGGCTTAGTAACTATCCGCCTTTGTTAGGGAGGTCGCAGTTGTTCGAACGATAGTGAGTTACAAATGCGTGTGGGTATTGCTAAATACTAATTAACTAACCAATCTTGACTTGACCTTATATTTAAAGTATCTTTGAAAGTGTGCTTTTGCACACTTAATTAGAGTAGACTATTAGGGAAGAGAATATGGATTTTACAACACTAACTATCAAAGTATTAAAGATGCTTTCTATTGCCGGAAGTTACGGCATTGGTATTATTTTATTAACAATCATTGTAAGAGCAGCAATGTGGCCATTAGGCTTGTCACAGCAACGTTCTATGAGAACAATGCAGATGTTGCAGCCTAAAATGAAGGCTATTCAAGAACGCTATAAAAGCAATCCGCAAGTTATGCAACAAAAGATGATGGAATTCTATAAGGAACACAAATTCAATCCAATGGCAGGATGTTTTCCATTATTGATTCAAATGCCTATTTTTATTTTGTTATATTCAACTTTAATGAGCCCGCAATTTATACAAATGGCAGGACATTCTCAATTTTTGTTTATTAATAGATTGGATGCAACTTTAAAAACATCAGCCGGTGTTTCACACGACGGTGTGTTAGGTATTTCAAAATATGATACTTTCTTGGCTGGTAAAAATGCGAAAGTATATTATAACGATTCAGACAATGCAGTAACTGTAAAATTAAAGAAGACAAATAAAGTTATCGAAACACAAGGTGAAGTTAACCCAGGACAACCAGTTGATTTCAAAATGGCGCTTGATAATTTAGATTTGAACTTCGAAAATCTTGTAAAAGTTTCTAAAGCTGAAATTGAAGTAACTGATGCTCAAACAAAAGAAACAGAAACAATGACTTTTGAACAAAAGAATAATGTTTTAGCTTGCACAATGCCAACAAAGGAAGTTAAAACAGCATTCCATTATGATGTACTTCTTTTGATTGCTTTATTTGCTGTAACGATGGTGTTCTCACAAAGAGCAATGATGGCAATGAACAAAAATGTTCAACAAGATCCTGCTCAACAGCAAATGCAAAAATCAATGAACACATTCATGCCGATTATGTTAACATTTACTTTTGTAATCATTCCAATTCCGGCAGGTGTGTTACTTTACTTGATTTCTAGCAATGTGTTCCAAGTTATCCAAACTATGGTTATTAATAAACAGTTAGAAGCAGAAGATGCAAAAAAAGAAGCGAAAGTAGACGATATTGATTTAGCAAACGCTAAACAAATCAAACAAAAATAGGTGCTACGCACGTAGGTATTTAGTTAGCTTTCGCAAGTTGAAAGTTGAAAATTGAAAGTTAGATATAGAGGGTGGGGATAGCGAAAGTTTCTCCACCTTTTCTAATGTATAAAAAATCAAATTTTGTTACAATCGTGTTGATTTCTGTTGCAAAGTTGGAGTATAAATATATTATGAAGAAGTTTTTGGGAGTGAGTTTAATAATGGTAATGTTTTTGTCGCAGTGTGTTATTGCGGCAGATAGTGGTGTTGTGACACTGGATAAAAATTCAGTAGAAAAACCGAAGATAACAATAGATTCCAATGCAAAAGAACTAAAAGGCTCGTTATTGGTTAATGATTCTGAAACTTTAGCAAATTTAATAGATGTTCAAAAGGAACATGATATTAAGGATTTAGAAAAACTTTGGCAGGGTACGGTTGAAAATAATCAGGTTATTGGTTTTGCTTTGAAAAAACTTGCAACACCTGAATCTCAACGTAGAATTCATTCCTCATTGATGGCAAAAACTCTTTCTGCCGTCATAGCAGGAGCTTCTTTTGTGCCGAGTCTTATGGGTGCTAATTACGGAATTCAAACTTCTGCTTTTTCCGCAGGTAGATTAGCACAAGGTCTTTTGAACAGAAAAAATGTTCCACAAGAAACACCTTTAACTGATACAGAGCTTATTGAACTTGCCAGTATGATTGAGGATTTGCAAGATTCTTTGATAAGTTCTTACTATAATTATAAAAACACATTGAGCCAATTAAAAGATACCCGCTCAAAAATGATTTTGTATAGCAGAAATTATACTAAAGCTCTTGATGGCAAAGATGTTTTGGAGATTGCAATCTCGTCTTCGCTTTATGATGCAATGCGTATTCAAGAATTTAATCTTGAACAGTCTGCAAAGAAGTATCATATCCAACTTCAGCGCTTGGCTGGTAAAAAAGTTGTGGATGCTTTAGAATTATATCAATATGATTTTGATTCAGTGCTCTACAAGGATTCCACTTCAACTAAAGCAACAAAGAAAGGAGAAGCTAATGACAAAAAATAGATTAGTAGCTTTTTCCCTTTTATTAACAATGTTTGCAATGCCTGTATCAGCGAATGTAACTTTGGATGACGTTACAACTCCAAAAGACTTATATTTCCGTCTTGGCACAACTGATACTCCAGAAAATCAAATTGATGTTTCTGTAAAAGAAGAAGTCAAACCTCAATTTGCTAAAGAGGATAAATATTATAGTGAAGGTTTAACTTATGCAGATTTGAGCATAAAAAAAATGGCACTTGAGGTTTCAAAGTCTGTTGAGGTAGATTATAACGAAATGATGGAGGATTTATCTTTGTTATGGCAAGGTGCTGCAACAAAGAGTGATACTATAAAATTTGCTATTTATAAATTATCTAACCCAGATAAAGATAAACCGGATTCTAGTGCTGTAAAAAAAGTACTTACGACGATTGCCGGAATGTCAACATTCTTAGGTGCAGGTACCGGAAATCCAATTCTAGCAAGTGCAGCTTTGATTGGCGGTAATACTCTGGGAATTATGTCACAGGATTCCAAGGCACTTAATTATAAATATACACAAGTAACTGATGCGGATATGATAATACTTGTAAGAAAAATTGATGAACTGCAGCAAAAAGTAGTTGATATGTATTATGATTATATGACCGCTCGACAACTCTATGACATGACGACAGAAATGGTACAGCAAAGACATCAAATATATAAACAATCACAAAATAAAACAAAAGAAGTTATCTTAATAACCGATACATTTTATCGAGAAGCTCTTGATGAACAGGTAAAGGCACGTGGTAGTTTTTTTGAAAAACGCTCAAGACTGGAACAACTTGTCGGCAACGATATTTTTAGACAATTTGAGGCTAATGTGGACGCGCGATACGCGAAAGACAAGCCTTAATCTTTACATTTCTTAAAATTTGTGGTATTTTGGGGTTAAATTATCAAAAAGGAATTTGTATGTTTAACAGGAATTTAGAATTTATTGGGAATATTGCCTTAAAATCACGTTTAACCAGAATCTCTCTTGAAGATTCCAAGAGAAATATGTCATATTGTATGACACCGTCAAATGATTATTTGTTGATGAAAAATGATGTTCCTTTGGATGATATAAATAATCCGCGCCAAGCGATTAGAGATATGTTAAAGAATAATATTAAAACTGCGATGGGACAAAACGATATTATTATTACGTTTGGTATAGGGTTATGTTACTTGTTAGACGAAGTTTATAATACATATCCTTCAAGAATTTTTGTGTACGAACCTGATATCAAAATTTTGCATTTTGTATTAAATAACGTTGATATCTCAGAACATTTGGCGAGTGGTCGTGTTTATGTGACAGATAGCCTTGATGAATTGATGAAAAAACTTGCAGAAACATACATTTCGAAAGATAAAGTTGAAGTTGTATACTTGAAAAATTATGCGGTTCTTAAGAGCCAAGAACTTTTGGAATTGACTCAAAAAGTTTATGATACTTGCAGAACTAAAATGGTAGATATAAATACTATTAAAAAGTTTTCAAAAAAATGGCTTTTGAATACATTGAAAAATATTAGTTCAATAAATTCTTCTGTTGCTTATAAGTTGTCCGATTTAAAAGATAAATTTACAGGACAAACTGCTTTAATTTTAGCAGCGGGACCATCTTTAACTGAAAATATTGAAAAAATTAAGGTTAATCGTGATAAGTTTGTAATCTTTGCAGTTAATAAAGTGCTAAGAGTCTTGGAAGCAAACGAAATTGTGCCGGATTTCTTGGTATGTTTAGATGCCCAGAATGTTAATGCTACGCTTACAGGATTAGAAAGCTTTTGTGCAAAGACAAATTGTATTATGGACTTAAAGTCTGACAGTGTACTTTTTACAAAAAACTTTAAGCGTATATTTGTATCATTTTCTAAAAATGATACAGTTGTGAAAAAAATAGCGGAACATAATAGAATTTTTACTTATGAAAATGGCGGAACGGCAACTGCTATGGCATTTGTTGCAGCTGTAAAAATGGGTTTTAGTAAAATAGTTTTTTCAGGTTTAGATTTAGCATTCAAAGGTGATGTTATTTATTCTACTGGCGAAGTTATGAATAAAATATCAGAAACTCAAATAAAGGTTTCCACAACACCCAAAAATCTGGTTAAAGTAAAATCTGTAACAGGTGAACTTGTGAATACAAGGGACGATTATGCTGCGTTTATTCAACATTTTGAAACTTTGATAAAAGATTTTGGAGTAAAAGAAGTTTACAATACAACATCATTTGGAGCAGCAATTGACGGAATGAAGAATGTTAAATTTGAAGAATTAAATTTATTCTTCCCTGCAACAGGAACTCCGTTTATATTGGGCGAAGTTAAACCATTTAAATTAGAAACAGAAGAATGGACTAAGGATGAGCTGATGCTCATAAATAATATAATTACTTTACTTTCAAAAGGTGGATTCTCTCCGGCATTGGTGTCTGCAATTGTTAAGAGTCCAATGATGTATCAGTATATGCAAGCTGATATTTTGAAAGTTTTGCAAGCAAAAATGGAACCGGAAAATGCTGATGAATTTCTCCAAAATGCAAAAGCTGCAATTAAGGATGTAATTGAAAACTTACAAAAAAATAGATTAATCTAGGAGCGCTTTTATGAAAATGAAAATTTTTCTTACACTCTTTTGTTTGTTAATGCAAATTTCAGCATCATATGCCGCTAATCAGATTAAGGTTGCTGCAATGAGCGAATTTAAGACTGATAAACCTGCTAAAACGATTGATGTAAGAGTTCTGGAATCCTCTCCGCTTGGCAAATATAATTTAGAAGTTGCATCTATCTTGCATTGTCAGGTTATTAAGATTGTTGACCCTAAAAGGGGTAAAAGAAGCGCTATCTTTTTTGTAAAGCCAATTTCTTATACGTATAATTACCAAACAACAAAGATTGAGGAAGAAATGTACGGTAAGTATTCAAAATTTGTTTTGTCAAAAGAGGAACTGAAAAAGATACCGCCATTTACTGTTATGAAGAATGCAGCGCTACTTGTAGGAAGTTATTTTGTAAAAGGTCTTTCAATTGCATATTCTTTTGGCGAAGGGTTTGTTAAAAACGAACAAGATAACAGATTCAAGTCCGGTATAACAAATGCTTATGAAGAATCTCCATTATCTCTTGTACAAGAAGGTGAGCAATTGGATATAAAAATTGGCGATGATTTTTATTTAATCTTTAAGACTGAGGATGATGTCGAAGAACCTAATTATACTTACACACCTGCAGAATAAGGTTATTTTGTATCTTTAATAGCCATCGGATTTGGTTGACCATAGTAGTCAACCGGAACGAAAAATTCTTTGTTGTCTTCTGTTGCATAAACTTTGTTTTGCATTGAATATATTGCTGTGTGTGGAATATATTGAGGTTCTGTTTTGTTAGACATAATCCAACCCCACCCTATTTTGCCATTAATGCGCATTCCATATCCATATTTCATTTCTCTACCAACAATAATATCTTTGTTAGCACGTGCTAAACCGTGTTCTAATTTCTTATTAAGTCTTTTTTTATCATCAAAATCTTCGGCTGATATTTCTAATGTATCTGTTGCAAATTTTTCAAAACCGGTAGTATCTTGTGCGATTTTGGTATTTCTTGTAAAAGAATCAACTCTTTCTATAATAGGATAATTATTTTTATCTGTTATTTGATGTAAAGGTTTGTTTTTAGAACAAGAAAGCGCTGATAAAGCAATTGTTCCGGCTAAAACTTTTGTGTATAAATTGTTGTTTATTTGCATGTATATCTCCTTTTTTATCTAATAACAGAACAAAACTTGTAAAAAAATAATTTGCTATAGAACTATTCTTGTGTAATCTCGTTTCTGTACTGCAAAGCTTGAGTTATATCTTCAAGCGAAATATTCTCCCTACCGCCTAAATCGGCAATTGTTCTGGCAAGTTTTAATATGCGGGAGTACTTTCTGCCGGAAAGTTGGAACTTTTGTGCTGCTAAAGCTAAAAAGTCTTCTGTCTTTTTGTCTAATTTACAGTATTTTTTTATTTGATGTGCATTTAGTTCAGAATTTGTTAGGATATCTTCTTCTGCGTATCGGTTAGCTTGAATTTTTCTTGCTTTAATTACGCGCTCTCTTATTTTAAAAGACGGTTCTGCTTCTGTTTTTGCGTTAACAAGCTCATCTGGTGTTAGCCTTGGAACATTAATGATTAAATCAATTCTGTCTAATAGTGGACCGGAAAGCTTTGCTCTGTATCTTTGGATTTGGTTATCTGTACAGGTGCATTGTTTTTCTTTGTCACCTAAAAAACCGCAAGGACAAGGATTCATTGCACCAACAAGCATGAATTTTGCCGGATATTTAATAGAATTCTTTGTTCTGGATATTACAACATCGCCGTCTTCTAAAGGTTGTCTTAAAACTTCTAAAACTTGCCTTGGAAATTCCACCATCTCGTCTAAGAATAATACGCCTCTATGTGCAAGTGTTATTTCCCCGGGTTTTGGATTCGCTCCACCACCGATTATACCGTTTTGAGAAGCTGTGTGGTGCACTGCTCTGTATGGGCGCTTTGTCATTAAAGGTTCTTCTGAGGACAACAATCCGCAGATGCTGTATATCTTTGTGAGTTCTAATGCTTCTTTAAGCTCTAGCGGTGGTAATATCGACGCTAGACATTTTGCCATAAGAGTTTTACCGGAACCTGGGGAACCGGACATAAGAATGTTATGACCTCCTGCAGCTGCAATTTCCAAAGCTCTTTTCGCTTTCTGCTGTCCTTTTACATCCTTGAAGTCGTATATATAATCTGTTTCTGCACCTTTTTCCAGATACTCGTTAATATCAACGACAGTTTGTTGGATTGGAGTTTCTGAAAAATGATGTACAATATCGCCTAAGTGTTTCGCTCCAAAAACTTTAACACCTTGAACAAGCGCAGCTTCTCTTGCATTTTCGTCCGGTACAAAAACTGTTTCAACTCCACTTTCTTTTAATCCGCTAACTAATGGTAAAATCCCATTAACTCGTCTTAAAGTTCCATCAAGTGAAAGTTCTCCTAAGAATGCCATTTTGTCATTATCCGGAATTGCGATTCCTTGTTCTTTAAGAATTCCGATTGCGATTGGCAAATCAAAATATGTTCCTTCTTTTCTAATATCAGCTGGTGCTAAATTTACGATAACTTTGCCTGAAGGAAAAGAAAAACCCGAATTCTTTATTGCTGAGTGTACTCTTTCTTTCGCTTCATTTACTGCGTTATCAGGCAAGCCAACAATACTTACCCCTGGGACAGAAAAAATTGCGTCGACTTCCACTTCTATTTTACAAGAATTAATTCCGATAGTTGCTGCTGTAATCGCTTTTGTAACCATAGATTATATTATAGTACAAAAATAAATAATATACCGCGTACCCTTTCCATGGGGGAGCGGATTTTCGGTAGGGCGTTAGCCCGTAAGAGCAAAAAACATAGAGATGACGCAAAAATCCGTTAGGATTTGTTGTCATTGAAATTTTTTGCTCACCCGAATAAGCCAAGACAGGGTATAATTTCAAGTTGAGAGCTATGCTCAAAACTTAGAAATTAGGGTGGGGGCTATCCCGTCGGGACCTAATCTGAAAGCAGTGAAGAAATTTCCGCAACGATTCTGGAAATATCGGGCCCGCCAAAAATAGCTTCAAGGATAAGTGAAGCGTTGATTATTGTAGTTTCTCGATACTCCATTGTGTCGACATCTATAATATTAAACTCAACGTAATCTTCTCCGACGTATACAAGTTTTCCGTATTCCGCTCCTGTTGCCCATCTCAAAAATATGTATTTTTGTTCAAAAACTTTGAGTCTGTTTATTAATTTCATCTAAATACCTTCGTCTAAAATGTATATAATATTATTAGTCTTATTTTTGCTAAAGTCAAATTTTAATCAAATCTTTGCAATAATAAATCTTTTAGAGATTCCTCAGCTTCTTTTGTCAGGTTCATAAACTTATAGC
>CABQIM010000033.1 GCA_902464375.1 uncultured bacterium
AGTTAATATTATGATTGATTTTGAAAAATTTACAAACTATTCTCAAGAAATAATATTTGCAGCAAATGCAAAAAAGGATTTTTACAAGAATTCGGAAGTTCAGCCTGAGCATATTGTTATGGCTATGATTGAAGATAAAGGAATTTCTAAGGATTACTTAACTGAATTAAAATTATTAAATCAAAACTTTATCAACGCAATTGTAGCAAGGATTAAGGAATATCCTACAATATCCGGTGTGAGCGCTTCTCAACAAGTATTTCTATCTAGAGAGACAAATTCTTTGTTGGAGGTTGCGACACAAGAAGCTGAAACTTTGAAGGATGATTTTATCGGAATTGAATGTATTTTGATTGCGATGACAAAACTAGATAATTCATTCATAAAAGATTTGTTGAAACGAAATGGGGTTGATACAAATTCTATTTTGAATGCAATGAGAAAGATTAGAGGTAACAAAAAAGTGGATAATAAAAATGCAGAAGAAAATATGAAAGCTCTTGAAAAATACTCTACTGACTTAACAGAACGTGCTCGTAAGGGTAAATTAGACCCAGTAATCGGTCGTGACGAAGAAGTCAGAAGAATTATTCAAGTCTTAAATAGAAGAACAAAAAATAATCCGGTTCTTATTGGTGAACCTGGGGTTGGTAAAACCGCAATAGTTGAAGGTTTGGCACAAAGAATCATAAGAGGTGATGTTCCTGAAAGTTTGAAGGATGTTAAACTTATTTCTCTTGATTTGGGTGCATTAGTAGCCGGTGCAAAATTCAGAGGTGAATTTGAAGAACGTTTGAAAGCTGTATTAAAAGAAGTTCAAGAATCAAATGGTGAAATTGTTATGTTCATTGATGAATTGCACACTGTAGTTGGAGCTGGTGCTACAGAAGGTTCTATGGATGCCGGAAACTTATTAAAACCAATGCTTGCAAGGGGTGAATTAAGAACAATTGGTGCAACTACAATCAATGAATACCGTAAGTATATTGAAAAAGACCCTGCTTTGGAACGTCGTTTTCAGCCGGTTCTTGTTGATGAACCATCAGTTGAAGATACAATTTCAATCTTAAGAGGTTTGAAAGAAAAATACGAAGTTCACCATGGGGTTAGAATTCTTGATAGCGCTTTGATTGCAGCCGCTCAACTTTCTGATAGATATATTACAGATAGGTTTTTGCCTGATAAAGCAATTGATTTGATTGATGAAGCTGCGTCTGCTCTTCGTATAGAAATTGATTCTATGCCGGAAGAAATTGATGTTATGTTGCGTCAAAAAATTCAATTAGAAATCGAACGTGAAGCTTTGAAAAAGGAAACTTCTCCTGAATGTATTGCTAAAATTGATAAATTAACTTCTGAAATTGATGACTTGGAAGGCAAAATAGGAAAATTAAAAGCTCAATGGGAAGTAGAAAAGAGTACAATTCAGGGTGAAGCCGGAATTAAAGACGAGATAGATAAAGTTAAAACGAAGATTGCGGAAGCTGAACGTAATACAGATTTGCAGACAGCTGCAGAACTTAAATATGGTAAGTTGATGGAATTAGAGAAAAAACTTCAATCTATTCAAGGCAAAGAAAAAGGCGAAAACAAGCTTCTTAAAGAAGAAATTGATGGTGATGATATTGCACAAATCGTAAGCAAGTGGACAGGAATTCCGGTTAATAGACTTGTAGAAAGCGAAATGCAGAAATTATTGCGAATGGAAGATGTTTTACACAAACGTTTAATCGGTCAGGATGAAGCTGTTGAAACTGTTGCGGATGCAATTAGACGTGCTCGTTCAGGTTTGAAAGATCCTAAACGTCCGATTGGTACATTTATTTTCTTAGGTCCAACTGGTGTTGGTAAAACAGAACTTGCAAAAACCTTGGCAGAATTCTTGTTTAATGATGAGGATGCAATTATCAGAATTGATATGTCAGAATATATGGAAAAACATAACGTTGCAAGACTTGTCGGAGCTCCTCCGGGATACGTTGGTTATGAAGAAGGCGGTCAATTGACAGAAGCTGTAAGACGTAAACCTTATTCTGTAGTATTGTTTGATGAAATTGAAAAAGCTCATCCGGATGTATTCAATTTGATGTTACAAATCTTTGATGACGGTCGTTTGACGGATTCTAAAGGCAGAACTGTTGATTTCAAAAATACTGTTATTATTATGACAAGTAATATCGGTAGCGAAATTATTTTGGATGATTCTATCAATAATGCAGGTGGAAATTTTGATGAAACCAAAGAAAAAGTTATGGCTGTAATGAGAGAACGTTTCAAACCGGAATTCTTGAACAGGGTTGATGAAACAATCTTCTTTAAAGCTTTAACAATGCAACAATTGTCTGCAATTGTTGATATTCAAATGGATCATTTAAGAAAACTTCTTGCCGATAGAAATATTACTTTTGAAATTACGGATGATGCAAAAGAATTCCTTGCAAGACGTGGTTTTAATCCAATATATGGCGCTCGTCCATTGAAGAGAGTAATCAGACAAATGGTCGAAAATCCTTTATCAAAATTGTTATTGGCTCAAAAATTTATTGAAGGCGATAATATTAAGATTGATGTTAAGGATGATGAGATTGTTTTTGATAAATAAAATCATTAATATTCGTCCGTATTCGTAATTCATTGTTGTCACGCCCTCTCTAACAAGAGAGGGCGTGTGCATTTCCCTTTTTTTATGGAGGTGTTAACCCATAGAATTTTAAAAGAGGGTAGATATATTAAACCCTAATAAAACATTTGCATTGCGTTTGGCAATCCCTTATGGTAATTTCCAACAGATGGCTGCAATCTTATGCCATAAGTTACGTGGTCGTTATCTACTGATACCCATTCGCCTTTAGCAACACCGTCTTGGAATCCTTCTGTGTGTATCATATCTGCATTAGAATTCGGAGTCATAAGGAAAAAGTTTTTATAACCGACAGTATCGTTGTAGGTCAAGCCTAAAGCTTTAAAATCCGGCAATGTTTCACTTAATTCTGTAAGATTTCTAAAATCTTTTTGTGTAGGTGTGTGTTCTATATATTTATAGATGGAATAATTTTTATCGTGGTTGTAATAACATAATGGCGCAGAATTTCGACTTCTATTATAAGTTAAGTAAGAGTCAATTTTTGCTAGGGTACCAAGTGCAAATGGAGCATCAAGACTTCTTAATTCAGGAGAGCTCATCTTCAAGACAAATTTCTTGCCTTCCGGAGTAAATATTCCAAATACATTTTTATCGGATTTACCTTCAGTAAAATATGCAAAATCATAAGTTCTGTTGTCTATAGTTAAACTATTAATTTTTTTCTTATTTTTAACTCCGACTTCCATTTCCTTTGATAAATAATCAGTGATTTTATCAAGGTGATTTTTAGGTATTTCTTTTGGGATGTTGCCAATTTCAACTTTATCAGTTCCTCTTAATTTTTGGAATTTACTTATAAGAAAATTTCCGCTCCAATCCGGACGCATACGTAATAAATCTTCTAAAGAGTGAGCTTCGTTGGCTTTCCATTCAATAAATTTTGTATACGCTTGGTTGTATGGGCTATCCCAACAGAATGACATTAAATTTTTTGAATTTGCAGGAAGCTTCTGCGTTAAGCTAGTCATGACATCGTTGGATTTTCTTGGGTTGTAAGCAATGCTGTAGATTAATTCCCTGCTTCTATCTGTTGTATTTAAAATTTCAGTTAGAAATTTGTCTAAAACTTCTGGTGTTTCTTCTATTTTTAAGAAAGATTGAATTGCCGGTGTTCTATCGTTTTTAATATACCAGTCGTATTCTTCCCAAAGTTTTGCAATTGATTTTCCGCCTTTAAAATTTATTCCGGCAAAGTACATTGGATTTGTAGCCGGAAGTTTTTCTTGAGAAATAGTTCTGTTATTATTAGTTTCTGCTGATTGTTTTGTATTTAATTTCTTTACCTGATTTTGTATGTGATATGGATTTATAGCTGTAATATTCATAATTGCTCCTTACTTATCTATTCAAGTCCAAAAAAAGTGTAAATTGCTCTTTTGTGAACTAATATTTACAATTATTTACTTATCAGAAATTTTTCCGTATAATTATTAAAAGATTTAAAAGTGTTTTTACAGATTTTGGGGAGGGGATTATGCATATAGAAGAAGTTAAAAAGACGGATGCAGAAGTTGCGCAATATATTGAAGATGAATTAAAAAGACAACAAACAACAATTGAACTTATTGCGAGTGAGAATTTTACCTCTCCGGCTGTAATGGAAGCTTGCGGAAGTATTCTTACAAATAAGTATGCTGAAGGTAAGCCGCATAAACGTTATTATAACGGATGTGAAGTAATTGATAAAATTGAAGAACTAGCTCAAAAACGTGCTTGCGAATTATTCCATATGGATCATGCGAATGTTCAGCCTCATTCCGGAGCACAAGCTAACATGGCTGTATTTTTTGCTTTACTTAAACACGGTGATACAATCTTGGGCATGGATTTATCAAATGGTGGACACCTTAGTCATGGTTGCCCTGTAAACTTTTCCGGAACATATTTTGATGCAAAAAGTTATGGTGTTGATTCAGAAGGCAATATTGATTATGAAGATGTTAGAAAAAAAGCTCACGAATATAAACCAAAATTGATTATTTGTGGCGCTAGCAACTATTCTAAAATTATTGATTTCAAAAAATTTAGAGAAATTGCTGATGAAGTTGGGGCAATTCTTATGGCTGATATTGCGCATATAGCAGGGCTTGTAGCAGGCGGTGTTCATCCTTCTCCGGCAGGTTATGCTCAAATTGTTACTACGACAACTCACAAAACTCTAAGAGGTCCTAGAGGCGGTATTATTATGTGTGATGAAGAATACGCAGCAGCTATTGATAAAGCTGTATTCCCTGGAATACAAGGAGGTCCGTTAGAGCATATTATCGCAGGAAAGGCTGTTGCTCTAAAAGAAGCAATGTCACCAGAATTTAAAGCTTATGCAGAACAAATTGTTAAAAACGCTGCTGCTATGGCGCAAGGACTTCTTGATAACGGTATGGAAATTGTTGGTGGTATGACTCAAAACCACTTAATGACTTTGGATTTAAGAAAAACTGGCAAAACCGGTAAAGATATGGCAAATGTTTTGGAAAGAGTTGGTATTACTGCTAATAAAAATACAGTACCAAACGATCCTCAAAGTCCATTTGTGACAAGCGGCATTAGATTAGGCGCAGCTGCTATGACAACAAGAGGATTCAAAGAAGACGATATGAAAGAAGTGGCAAGAATTATATCTGAAGCGATTAAGAATTCTGAAAATGAAGAAGTTCTAACTCAATTGAGGGCTGATTCTTTAAAACTTTGTGAAAAATATCCATTGTATTAACCATTGTGCTTTTTATAGTTAACGAGTTTCACGCTTCTCCCTTGATGGGAGAGCGGATTTTCGGTAGGGCGTTAGCCCGTAAGGTGGAGGTCAGACGTTACTCTGCCGACACCCCGAATAATCCAAGACAAGCTGGGCGGAGCCCTGATGAGGGTGGATATAGAGTTATTATTTGCGTATGAGAAACGTAAATTTTATATATTTTATTTATCTGTTATAATAAAAGAAAAAACAAGGAATAAACATGATTATAAAATTAACTCAAGCGCACATAATTGGAGCATTTGTTTCTTACCTTATTGGTGTATTTATTGTTCCACTGGTAATAGAATTTTCGCAAAAAGAAGGTTTGGTTGATTTACCGAACGAAAGAAAGATTCACAAACTCCCAATATCAAGGTTAGGTGGTGTTGCGATTTGGTCAAGTGCAATGCTGACTTTTTTAATTCTTGTATTATTGAGTTATTATCCATATGGCAGTTTGCTCTCAGGAATTCTATTGGGCGGCTCATTAATGTTTTTGCTTGGTCTTGTTGATGATGTTTACAACCTTAATGCAAAATTTAAGCTTGTTATACAACTATCAATTGCAACGATTGTTTATTTGTTAGGTGTGCAGATTGATACAATATTCAATCCATTAGGCGGTGTGATTCCTCTCGGATGGCTTTCATATCCGATTACAATATTGTGGATAGTTGGAATTTCTAATGCTGTTAACTTTATTGATGGCGTAGATGGTTTGGCAGGTTCTGTAATTTCTGTAAGCTCAATTACATTGGCTTTGATTGCAGTTGCAATAACTCCGGCACAGCCAATTACAGCTTTAATTGCATTTATTCTTGCTGGGTCTATGCTTGCATTTTTAACGTTTAACTTTAATCCTGCAAAAATATTTATGGGCGATTCCGGCGCCTTGTTCTCAGGTTTCTTGCTTGCAACATTATCTATTGCAGGAGTAATGAAAGGTGCAGCTCTTGCGGTACTTTTACCATTTTTGGTATTAGCAGTTCCAATTATGGATATTACATACTCTAGCTTAAGAAGAATTATGAAAGGAAAATCTCCTTTTGTAGCTGATGCTGATCACATTCACCACAAACTATTAAAAGCAGGTTTTTCTCAAAAGAAAACTGTTGCAATTTTGACTTCTGTAGCGATTGTGGGTGGAGCTGTTGCAACATATTTTACGGGCGCTTTGAAAAACTATTTTATATATATAGCGATTTTACTTTTAATAATGATTGTTTTGAGTGTAATTAGTGTAATGACAAAACCACAACCAATTGAACCGCATGAAGAACATCATGAATAATATTGTGTTCCGTTTAAGAGAAATAGTGGCGGAAAAAGTTAAAAGTTGAAAATTGAAAGTGGTTTTAAAACGGTTAGTATTTTACCTACAAGTATGGCGCATTCCCTCTCCTCGGGGGAGTTTTCTGCTTGACTGACCAGTCTGTAGTTTTTACTACAAGTTACTAAGTGTGGTGTAAAGGGTGGGGGCTAATAGTAATCCTTGTGTATAGACATTGGGTCAATTTTCAACTCCCTACAGTCCGCCTTGTAATCGTGATAACGGCTCTTTGTTTTCGGGTGGAAGGTAGAGCAAGTTTGGGTTATGGATGTTGAATTTTTGCCCTGGAACCGGCGGAAATTCTTGACGCATTCCAATAATATTTTTGTACCACGCTAATGCTTCGTTCACAGAAATAAGTTTAACGTTGCCTTGACAGCAGGCTTCATCGCTTCTTCTTTGAGCAATTTGTAATAGTCTGGTTCCGATATCTTTGAAATATTCAAGATTCTTGTCATGGTATGGGGTATTTGGCTTTGAAAAATTTCTCAAATCATCTACCATAACATAACTAGGATCTACTTTATCCCAAGGATTTGGAGGACATTTAATTATGAAAATATTTGCGTTTCCGATTATTTCGTTCTTATCATTTTTTATTGTATAATTCTCAACATTTTCGCCTAAAAATTTTTTGAAAACATTTAGGAACGCTTCGCCATTATCTTTGCGTACACGAATTTTCCCAATATAACCTTCGGCACAACTACCTATATTGGTGTGAGTCAGCGTTGGGATATTGTGCCCAAAGCTAATGCTGTTGTGCTTTACGGATTTTGTATATTGAATATTTGTTGGTTGGATATAAGAAATATTTGTAATCATATTTCTATAAAAACACGTAAAAATAAAATTTGTTAGTTGGATGAGAAAAAATAAAGGCGCAGCTACGCTGCGCCTAACCTTACTTCATAACACTTAACCTAACTATTCTCATCGTCATCCAAGAGTCTGTAATCCATTATACTACCTTCGTATTCTGTCAAATCATCGCCATAAAACATAGACATGTTGTTGACTAGTCTGTTTGTATCAGCGGTTTTTTGTTTCTGAATATCGGAGTTTACACCATATGCGTTAATTTCTGCGTTAGTAACTTTGCCATCGTGGTTTGCATCAATATCATCAAAATGTGCTAAAACCGTTTCTTGTAAAGATGTGCTTAAGCCTGATGAAGCACCTAGGGTTGTAATTTGTTCTCTTGTTAAACCTTGTGTTGCAATGTTGTTCATCAAAGATTGAATCTCGTCTGCAGAAATTTTGCCGTCACCGTTTTTGTCGACACTGTTAAAATTATTTGTTAAATATGATGCGAAAGTTGAGCCGTAAGCTGTATTAGTTACATTTGTGTTTGTTAAAGATGCGCTTAAGTTCTCTAATGTTAATCCATCACTGTATTGGCTTGATAGTAGAGAAAAAGAATTTGTTAGCCCTGCGTTTATCCCGCTAAATAAAGAAGAACCGTCTAGTCGTTTGCCCATAATATATCTCCTTGTGCTTAGTTATATTTATACACCTTTAGTTTAATATTATTTTCCGTAAAGTCAATCATTCAAATATATGGGATTTTATTTTTCTTGATTTTATTGAAGATTAATATACATTCATGTTATAATGACATAGAAGGATATAACTAATGTTCAAACGTAAATGTAAAATCACTTTTATATCACACGGCGCTACTGTTCATACTATGGACGGCATAATTTGTGATACGGATAAATATCCTAAAATTAACGAATTTGGCGAAGAAGAGATGGAAAAGGTATGCGGTTACTTAAAAAACAGAGCTGTAGCTTACGATAAAATTTACACAAGCTCTTCTGCTCGTTGCACACAATCCGCTCAAATAATAGCTAAATTGTTTAAAAAAGATATCACTTCAATAGATTTGCCTGCAAGAAATCACGGTGAGTGGAGCGGACGTGCTTATTCTGATGTTTTTGATGAATATGGACCTGAAGCTATTATTCAAAAGCCTAATGGCGGCGAAGCTCTTGAAGACTTTAACAAAAGAGTGTCAGATAAGATTGATGAATTGGTGGAAGAGAATAAGGGTAACAGAATTATTGTTGTAACAACTCAGGATGTTATCCAGTCTGCAATTGCTAAAACATTGAACTTGAGTCCGGTAAGTCAATTCAAGAATTTGATAAAAACTGGAACTTTGACTCAAATAAGTTATTTTGAAGATAATTGGTCAAGTATAATCTATTCTGATTACATGCCAGTATAGTTTAAAGCGGTATCGTCTAGTGGTTAGGACGGGAGATTCTCATTCTCCAAACAGGGGTTCAATTCCCCTTACCGCCGCCAATAAAAGTCCTCATTTGAGGGCTTTTTTGTTTTATGGGAATTGAACCCGCCATCACTTCGTGATGTGGGGTTCGCCCCTCTCACAAAACTGTCCACAGGACACTTTTGTTCGGCAGAGTCTTTACCGCCGCCAACTTTTTCTGTAGAGAAAGTTAGCAAAAAGACTTTTTACACTAATAAAAAAGAGCCACAGATGTGACTCTTTTTTATGGAGCGGAAGACGAGACTCACTGTGTCTGTTTGCGTGCAGGAAAAGGTGACTAAATGTCACGTTTTCCGTGGCGAAAAACAATGATTAAAGTATTTATCAGGAGCAAATAGAGGGAGCGACCAAAACGAAGTTTTGCACTGTCGCAAGTTCAGTCTCGTCTATATCTTTATTTGAAAAAAGAACAATAAAAAAGAGCCACAGATGTGACTCTTTTTTATGGAGCGGAAGACGAGACTCACTGTGTCTGTTTGCGTGCAGGAAAAGGTGACTAAATGTCACGTTTTCCGTGGCGAAAAACAATGATTAAAGTATTTATCAGGAGCAAATAGAGGGAGCGACCAAAACGAAGTTTTGCACTGTCGCAAGTTCAGTCTCGTCTATATCTTTATTTGAAAAAAGAACAATAAAAAAGAGCCACAGATGTGACTCTTTTTTATGGAGCGGAAGACGAGACTCGAACTCGCGACAGTCTGCTTGGAAGGCAGATACTCTACCAACTGAGCTACTTCCGCATATCCTCACTAAAGGATATTGTAAACTCTACAATGTAGATTCTACATTAAACAAAACTAATTTTCAAGTACCTTATTGTGGCAATTCACTTGTTGCACCATCCAATGCCGGAGCCGGAGCATCAATCTCTGTAGTGTCTTCCGGTGCGGTGTGTGCATATAGCCTTACACTTAATGTTGACAATAAAATCTTTTTATCTTTATCGTATGGCTTAACTTCTAAGTCATTAATTTTAATGTAATATGGATATTGGTATAAATCTTGAATAAGTTTTCCTAGATTTACATAATTAGAAACTAATTCCATTTTTACATCGCATACAAAATATACATCTTTGCCGAATTTTACAAACGCATCTGTTGATGGATTGTATGTATAATCTATAGATTTGATTTTTATTGAGTTTGCATGAAGCATTTCAATTACATCATTATATAATGTAAAAAACAAAGTTTCATTTCCTAAATCAGCTTCTATAGGTGAATAAATTTTCTTTTGAGAAGATGTAATAGAATTTTTTATCTTTTTAATTTTTGCTTGAACAATATTTAATTTATGCTGCAAATCTTCAGCTTTTGCCTGTTTCTCAGCAAGTGTAGATTCTAGAGATTTTGTTTCTGCGATCTTTGGTTGTATAATTAGTACGCCAACCACAATTATTACTGCGATTGCAATACAAAAACTGATTACGCCATAATATCTTTTATATTTATCCATTTTGAATCCTTCTAATTAGTTTCTTTAATTGGCTCTAAACCCGGCAATGCATTATCAGCATTATTGCTATCTGCTTGATTATCACCGTCTTTTTTGTCTTTCTTGTTCAAACTAGGATCATTTGAAATTGCAAATTCATAGAAATCTGCGTTCAATGAAGTTAAAATAGAATCGGTGTTAAGTTCTTCCAAATCACTATTTGCAGCAGATTTAGATGCTAAACCTAACTTTTGTAACTTAATATCAGAATCAGGATTATAATCCTTTATGCTTCTAAAGAAAGCGTAAACACTTTCCAAATTATCAGCTTGACCTTCAATTGTAGTTTTATCACCAAGTTTAAGGTGTGTTAGCCACAATTTTTTAGGAATTTCTGTTCCTACAATCGTGTAGTAAGAATAAATGTTTTTGTTATGTTCTAAGCCGCCACGAATTTCGTCACCTTCATCAAACAATTCGGTAGAGATACTTTCGTTAGCTTTTAAGTACTGTTCAATTTGATTAACTTTATTATCAAGTTCTTCTACTTCTGCATTCAAGTTTGAAACTTTGCTGCTATAGAATAGGAACAGACCTCCAATTATAATTCCCAAAACAATTGCGCAAATACAGAACATAGTAATTAGGAATTGATTTGATAGAACAATTTTTTGACCGAACAAAATAATCTCCGGCGGCTGTTCTGATAAGTAAACTTCTCCTAATGACTCATTAAATAAGTTGAAATGAGCATCTGAGTATTTTTCAAAATCTCTGTAAATACAAGCACCAATTACATCAAGTGACAAAATCATTGCCATTTTTTCATCAACTTCAGGGCCGCATTCCAAGAATGCTTCTTTAGAGAAGCAGTTTGCTTCCTGATAAGTTATTGGAGCAGAGTATGTTAACTTGCTTGCAAGTAATTCTGCACTTATAACATTTGTTTTTGATACTACGCATAAATATTTAGATGGAACATTCTTTAATATAGGAGAAACTGCCGCAACTACTGTCGCATAGTTTTCTGCATCTCCAAGAACTTCGCCAATACTAATTCTTTCTTCTAAGCAATCAACGTAGTCTTTGCCATTCATAGATATGATACGACAATGAGTGTTGTCAACTGTTAAAAGTACCCAGTTAATATCCTCACTTACATCAACACGTTGTTTGTACATCAAAGCGTTTAAAACAGAGTTTACAGATGTGTCAATTGCGTATAGTTTATAGCCCAAATCTTTTATGATAAGCGCCATCTCAATAAGCATTTGTTTTTGAGCTGCAACGTAAGCTATCTTGTTAAACTGCATTGATGAATTTGGAAGCTTTATTGCACTAATTGCAGGCTCTGTATTCTTAAGAATAGGATGGTCTGCAACATCTTCTTCCAACGCATTAGAAATTTGTCCATCTTCTAATGCTGCAGGATAATCATTAACTTTGAAAGTTACAGTTGGAATGTTTATTACAACTGTACTACCTGGTACAATACCAAGTTCTAAGAACAAATCCTGCAATGCTTCTTTGAATAAATCTAAATCTGCAATTTCTCTACGCGCATTGTCATATTCTAGTTTTTTAATGCCGTATTTTAAGACAGTTTGAGTCGCAAAATCTATCTGAGCTACTTCCAAACCGACTTCGGGAGTAACGGACACACCTACTACTAAGCTCTTCATATTTGACATATATTATACCTGTTTCTTCCTATTTTTTTTTATTGTACAATAAAACTTAAAATTTGTATACATTTTAACAATAGTACATAAGGTGTATTTTATGCATAAGATTATGTAATAAAGGTTTAGTAATGGAAAACGATGCAATTATTTATGGAAAAAATGCAGTAATAGAAGCTTTGGAGAGCGGAGATAGAACTTTTAACAAGATTTTTATCTCTAATACTTCTCATTCTGATGTAAAAATTGAAAAAATCAAAGAACTTGCACAAAAGCGTGGAGTTATTTTCCAATTTGTAGCTCCTCAAAAGCTTAATCAAATTGAGCCAGAAGGCAGACACCAAGGTGTTATTGCGCAAATTGCTCCGGTTAAATATGTTGATTTGGATGATTTTATTGAATCAAACCTTTCAGAGCGTTCTTCTGTTGTGATTTTGGATGGCGTAGAAGATTCTCACAACGTAGGAGCAATTATTCGTTCTTGTGTATGTGCAGGTGTCAAGGGAATTGTTTTGCCATCAAGACGTGGGGTTTTGATTAATTCTACAGTAGAAAAAACCAGTGCCGGTGCTGTTAATCATATCTCAATAATCAAGGTTAACAGTCTTGTAAATGCGATACAAAGGCTAAAAGAAAACGACTATTGGGTAATTGCTTCTGACCATCACGCAAAAGATAATTACTATGATGTTGATTATACGGATATGAATTTTGCGTTAATTATGGGAGCAGAGCATGCCGGAGTTTCAAAATCATTATTAAAATTATCGGATTTTGTCGTAAAAATTCCGATGTTAACAAATTTTAATTCTTTAAATGTTTCTAACGCAGCTGCTATAATATTGTTTGAAAGTACAAGACAATTACTCAATAAACAAAAAGCTGCAAATTCTAAGAAGAGGTAAGTAAAATGGCTAAAAAGAGCGATGCAATTAATTTAACAGTAGTAGATGATATTTCTGATGAAGGAGTTGACTTTAATAACATTGAATCAGATGATGATGAAGAATCTATTGCGATAGAAGAACCTAAAACGCAAGAGAGTCTTAATTCTGTAAATTCTGATGACTCTGTAAGAATCTATCTTCAACAGATAGGTAAAATTCCATTGCTTACACCTGATGAAGAATTGGAAGTTGCAAAGAAAATTTATGAAACGCAAAGCGAAATTGCGAGAAAAGTCTTAATCAATGCAAACTTAAGACTTGTTGTAAGTATCGCTAAAAAATATATCGGAAGAGGACTTTCATTCCTTGATTTAATTCAAGAAGGCAACATGGGCTTGATTAAAGCTACAGAAAAATTTGATTACACAAAGGGTTACAAATTCTCAACATATGCGACATGGTGGATTCAGCAGTCAATCACAAGAGCGATTGCAGATAAGGCAAGAATCATAAGATTGCCAATTCACTTGATTGAGTCTATTAATAAGATTAAAAAAGCTACAATGGATTTGACAACAGAGCTTGGCAGAATTCCGGTAAAACAGGAAATTGCTGACAAGATGGGAATTACAGTTGCAAAGTTGACATCTATAATCAAAGCAACTCAGTCAACAATCAGCATTGATACGCCAACCGGACAAAAAGATGATTCTAACAAAATCATCGACTATATTGTTGACGAAAATACGGCAGCACCTGATTCTTTGGTATCACAAGAAAGCATGCTTGACGATATAAAAGGAATGTTAGAACAATTAAGCCAAAAAGAAAGAGATGTTTTAATTTTGAGATTTGGTCTAAATAATGACGGCAACAAAAAAACTTTGGATGAAATCGGCTCCATATATGGAGTTTCAAGAGAACGTATCAGACAAATTGAAAACAGAGCGATTTCAAAATTGAAAAAACTTTGCAAAAACAAGAACTTAACTTCAGGATTGAAAAATTATTTTGGAGAATAACATAAATTAACACAAGGGTAGTAATAAAAATGACAGATATTAATAGAATTAATGAATTGGTTGGAGAGCAAGAGTTTGAGCAGGCACAAGAAATTATTAAGCCTGCTTTGGAAGCTGAACCCGATAATAAAGAACTAATCAAGCTTGCCGGACTTGTTGCCGTAAATCTTGATGAGTGGGAAGAAGCCAGAAAACATTTTGAAACGGTTATTAAATATAATCCTGAAGATGCAACTTCTTATTACTACTTGGGCAATTGTTATGATAACCTTGGTGATTTGATTTCTGCAAAGAATGCATATTTAACTGTTATAAAATTACGTCCTGAATATATTGAAGCCTACAAAAGTCTTTGTATAACATTGATGAAATTAAATGACTCAGAAGAGGCGATTAAGTATGCAATACAAGCATCTGCGATTGATTCGGAAGATTATATTTTTGATTTTATCGTCGGTACAGCTTATATGAAAATAAAAGAATTTTCTAAGAGTCTTGAACCATTCAAACGAGCACTAGCAAAAGAGCCAGAAAATTTAGGTACGCTCAATAGCTTAGGAACAGCTTGTATGGCAACGGGTAATACTCCGGAAGCTATAAAATATTATCATATGGCATTGGATTTGAACCCTAAAAATCCTATGGCTTATTATAACTTAGGTTCTGCATACCAAATTCAACAAAAACACGAAGAAGCTTGTAAGTATTTAGAAAAAGCAGTTAAGCTTGATGATGAGGATGAAGGTTTTAAGGTTGCTTTGGCAATGTCTGAAATGAAATGCGGACGATATGAAGATGCGGCAAATGTTTATAAGAGCTTGTTGGTATCACATCCGGAAAAAGAAAACTATAAATACAATCTTGTAACTTGCTACGAGGCAATGGGAGATGTGCATACAGCAATTGCGATGTTGGAAAAAATGGTTTTTGTGAACCAAAAATTCATCATGCCTGCGCAAAAATTAGCTGCTTTGTATATAAAAGTTAATCAATTAGCAAAAGCAAAAGAAGTTTATGATAATATTCTTTTGAAAAACAAGCCGTCTGCGGAAACTCTTCACCAGTATGCAATACTTTCATCAAGCCTTTGTGACACAGATACAGCAGAAAGAATTCTAAAAAAAGTTATTAAGATGAATCCGAATATTGCAAAAGCACATAAGGATTTGGGTATAATTTTCTTAAATAAGCGTTTGTTTGATTATGCAGAAGATGAGTTTAAGACAGCAATGCAGCTTGCGCCAAATGATTTTGAAATAATTTTTGAGTATGGAAATTTCTTGTACTCAATTTCTAAAAATACAGAGGCTGAAAGATATTACCAAGAGGCTTTGGATTTGCAGCCGGAAAATATCTTAGCTTTGACATTCATGGCTTTGAACAAGCTTATCTTAAATCAGCTTGATGCGGCAAAAGATTATATTACAAAAGCTTTGAAAGTTAATCCTCATCACGAATATATTCAATTCTGTGCAGGAAGAATTTTTTACGCAAGAAAAGAATACGATGAAGCTAAGCACTATTTGATTCACGCTGTTGAGCAAAATCCTGATATAGAAACACAAAATACGCTTGCTTTAACGTATTATGAATTGGGAGAATATAATTCTGCTTTAAATATTTTTCAAAATCTTTTGGCTAAAAAGCCGGACAATATCTCAGTTCTTATGAGTATTGCAAAATGTTATGAAGGATTAAAAGACAACGATAAAGCTTTAGAGTATTTGGATAAGGTTGTTACAATATTTCCGGAAGACGAAGAAGCGCATGAGATGATTAGAAGACTGAGTTAGATGCGTAGATAATTTGATGCGAAGAGGTTAATAAGTAAAGCACATCAATCAATATTATTGCGTCATTGCGAGAAATTTGATACTTTGGTATTGTAGGCTTACTTGAAACTTTGGGAATTTTCGTGGCAATCCAAATATCTAAAATAGACTTACAAGCCTGACGACTGGATTGCTTCGCTTCCGCTCGCAATGACAAAAAATGAGCCTACTAGGTTGTAAGTATATCAGCAAGTAGAGTGGGAAAAGTGGAGCGGTTCCCACCGATTTTATGAAATGTCGGACACTTACTCTTCAATTTCCCCAACTAAATCATACTCTGTAGCGTCAACGATTTTCACCATTTCAATATCACCAGGGACAACGTGTTTGTCTGTTTTGATATTTACAACGCCATCAATTTCCGGAGCGTCGTATTGAGAACGTGCAATGACTTCTCCATCATCTGCGTAACATTCAATAATACAAGGAATTGTTTTACCGATAAAGCTCTTGTTCCTTTCAATTGAAATCCCTTGCTGAATTTCCATAAGTTTTTTGTATCTTTGTTTTGCAACCCTTGCAGGAACTCGATTTGGCATATTGTAAGACGGTGTTCCTTTTTCTCTTGAATAAGTAAATACACCCATTCTATCGAATTTCATATCGCGTACAAACTCACAAAGATGTTCAAATTGCTCTTCTGTTTCTCCAGGGTAGCCTACGATAAATGCGGTTCTTATAGAAACATTAGGGATTCGTTTTCTTATATTTTCTATCATTGGTCGGTAATCAAATGCCGGACGATTCATCATCTTTAACATTTCAGGATGAGAATGTTGAAGTGGTATATCAACGTATTTAACCACTTTATCTAATCTTGCAATTGTGTCCAATAATTCGTCAGTCATTTGTGTTGGATAAGCATACATAACCCTTATCCAGCCCAATCCTTCAATTTTATTCAATTCTTCTAATAATTTTGGAAGCATTGGCTTTTTGTATAAATCAATACCGTAGCCGGTCGTATCTTGCGCAATTAGAATTATTTCAGTAACTCCGCGTTTTACAAGTTTTTTAGCTTCCTCAATAATTACTTCCATTTTTCTAGAATGATAATCTCCTCTAAGATAAGGAATTATGCAGTAACCGCATCTGTAATTACAACCATCTGCAATTTTTATATAAGAACTTGCGCCCATCGTGATTTGTTGACGTTCGACTTCTTCCGGATAAACATAGTCCGGTTTTTCGCTAACTTCGCAAACATAACCGTTTTCCATTTCTTTTAATACTTCAATTATTTTTGTGAAGTCGGTTGCTCCAACGATAGCAGCAACTTCCGGAACTTCTTTTTTTAATTCTTTCGGATGTTTTTGTGCCAAACACCCTGTTACAATAACCTTTTTACCGGCATCAACGAGTTCTAATATGGTGCGGATTGATTCTCTTTCTGCATCGCAAATAAAAGAACAAGTATTTACAATGACCGTATCAGTTTCATTTTCATCAAGTGTAATTTCGTATCCGTTTTGAGCCAAAAGCCCAAGGATTAATTCTGAATCTACTAAATTTTTTGCACAGCCGTGACTAACTAGAGCTATCTTTTTCATAATTAAAATGTAACATAAAAATGAAATAATTTGGGATTTGATTCAAAAATATTTACTCCCACATATCGTAAAAATTAAAAAATTGTTCCGGATACAGAAGCGTATATTTTTCTAAAAATTTTACATACTGCAATTTTAAATCTTCCAGCTTTTCGCTCCGTTTAAGTTTTTCTGAAACAAATTTTTCAGTAAATATTTTGTATTTTTTTCCATCTTTGACACAAACAATAAAATAAACAGGAACATTCAACATCAATGCAAATTTTAGTGTTCCTAATGGAAATTTTACTTTGTGGTTTAAAAATTCCGCCTCATAAGCGACATTTTCATTCTGTGCAGAAAGTCTATCTCCTGCCATAAAAACAATTTCACCATTTTGTAATCTATCAGAAATCTCAATTGATGTTTGCGGCGAGATTTCTTCTACGGGAAACACTTCAATTTCCGGAATATGTAATTC
>CABQIM010000034.1 GCA_902464375.1 uncultured bacterium
TGTATAGCAGCTACAGGCTCCGCCTCGAAGTGGACTTACCAAAGCTTTAAAAAAAAATAGTTAATAAATAGCTGGATCCTTCACGCTAATCGCGCTCAGGATGACTCGGCATAAAACTACCGGTTTGGCGTCATTTTAAGGTTCGATTTTTCACTTCACTTATAAACAGGTAATTTGCTCCCAAGCTATGTACTGTATGTCAATATACAACGCTTGTATATTCCATAATATAATCATCCATCACAAAACCATTACCAATATCAGTTACATCTTGTGCAATAATTGCAAAACGATATTTTAAATAAGCATCAATAGTATGTTTGTTATTTTTGTTAACGGTTAATCGGATTTTTGCATATCCGAAATTATCAGCAATCTCTTTAATCTTTTCAAAAGCAAGTCTACCAATGTTTTGATGTCTATACTCTTTTTTTATATACAATTTTGACAGAAATAAATAATCTTTTTTTCGTGATATTCCAAAATAACCACATATATTTCCATCTTTGACAATAAAATAGTATGTATAATTTTCTTTTTTAATTTGTTCTAACATGGCATGCTCTGATTGAAATTTATCCACCATGTAATCAATCTGCTCATCAGAAAGTATACAAGGCCAATATTCATGCCAGATTTCAGATGAAAGCTCTGCTAATTCTTTAATCTTATCTAATGTTACTTCTAAAAATTCCATATTTAAATTTTATCATAAATTTGAAAAATAATATTAATGTTAAGCTATGTTAATCCTATAAACTCACTATATAACTGTGTTTAAGCTTTTTTATAAAAAATAATTTAAAATAAATGGCAAATATTTTTTTGTTAGATACTTTATTATATTGTAGATGAGATTTAAGGATTAGTGTGCTTGAAAATTTACAATTGTAATATATACAACAATTCCATTCCAAATAAACAGGAAAATAACATACCGGAAAGAAAGACTACATCACCTTCTTTTAAGTCCGGCATGACAGGGCTGTTGAATTTGAGTGGAAATATCATGCAAGGAATTGAAGATAAAGGTTTTCTTGCATCATTTTTAATACAAGATTTTGGTGGCATGACAGTGCCTAGAACGGCTGCCGGTTTTTTAAGAGATAAAGAACACACCGGACACTATAATATTCAAGAAGGTACAGAAGTTCTAGGTAGAGAAGGACTAACAGGACCTTGTATGATGGCTGTTGCCCCAATTTGTTTGTGGGTTGCTGCAAAAGCAGGACGTTCTACCAGTATTAATACTCAGTTAATAAAGCGTTTTGGTAACAGTTTAAAAGAATTTGTGACTAATCCGAAATTTGATAAAAATCTTTTAAATAAACCGGAAGAGTTTAAGCAAAAATTCTACAAAAAAAATATCAAGAGCATGTTAGAAGATACATTGGGCAAAGAAAATGCTTCTAAGGACTCTGTAGAATATATTCTTAAACAAGTAAATAATATTGAAAAAATTCCTGCTGATGCTAAATTAGAAAAATTCAGAGGTAAAGCAAAATATCGAAAACAATGTATGGACAATATTGTTTCTTACATTGATGATATAAAATATTCAAAAACTTCTGATTTAGAAATGCTTCAGAAAGTTAAATTTGGTTCTGACAAATTTGATAGCAAAAAGGTTTTTGATATTAAATCTGCTATAGATGGTATGATGAAGTATTCAGATGATGCAATTACCGCAAATAAGCATTTAAATACTTTGGATGAATTAGCTGCCGATAAATTGAAAAATAAATCATTAGCAAAAAGAATGATTACTAATATCTCAATGATGGCTGCAACACTAGGAGTTCTGTCCGTTTTACCTAAGCTATATGCTAGAAGTAATACTGCTCCTGGGGCAAGAACAAAAGAAGAACAAAAAGTTGAAGAATATAACATTGCATTTGAAGGTCGTAAACCAAAACAAGGTTTGTTGGAAAAATTAGGGAAATTAATAGACAAAAATAAAAGTGATTTTGTGTCATCTGAACTTGAATATAACGGACACAACTTCACAAATACTTTGATGGCAGGACTTTCTGTATTTGGTTTGCTAGCACCGAGAGGTATGCGTGCTTATAGTCGTGCTCAGGTAGACGAAGATGGTAAAAAAGATTTAACAGAAGTTTATGAAATCTTATTAAGAGATTTGACCTCAAGCCTTGCTGTTGTATTTGCAGTTCCAATGTTAACCAGAGCTTGTGTTACATCTTATGAAAAACAATCCGGTTTTGTTTTGATGCACAAAGACAGAAGCGGAAAATCTAAGTTGGCTACGTCTTTAGATTTATTAAATCCTTATAGTAAAGCTCATGTATTAACAAATTCTGAAATAAATTCTTTATATAATAAAATTGATTCAAAAGATAAAATGTTGAATTTCTGTAAGTATATTGATAAGCATGGTGGAGATTTACAGAAAATTATTTCTAAATCAGAAGACGCTGGTTCTGTATTCAATAAAAATACTTTTGAATTGAGTTCAATTAAATCGTTAGACAAGGCAGAAAAGAATAAGAAAATAATTGGTGTAATAGAGAAACTGGAAGCCAGCAAGGCTAATGATGCTGTAAAAGCATTAATGAAAGCTGCTAAGAACGCTAAGAGTAATAAAATTACGACTTTTGCAAGAGGTCTAACCTCTGTTCCTGGATTGCTTACAACATTCTTTATTTCTCCATACCTGTTGGGTTGGTTTATTCCTCGTTTAACTTATGCAAATACCAGACGTATTCACGAAAAACAAGATAGAGAACGTGAAATGAAACAGGCAGAAAAGTTGAAAGCTAACGCTTAATCTTTATAGGTAATTAGATAAAATAGATTTAACGTAGTTTTGTGTTTCTTTATAAGGCGGAACTCCATCATATTTATCAACGGCTCCAGGACCTGCGTTATAAGCTGCAAGAGCCAATATAACATTGCCATTGTAACGGTTAAGCATAGATTTTAAGTACTTAACACCGCCTTCAACATTTTGCTCTGGATCCATAGCATTAGTTACACCTAAACCTTTTGCAGTTGCCGGCATGAGCTGCATTAACCCCATTGCGCCAACTTTTGATTTTGCTCTTGGATTAAAACCTGATTCTTGTTTAATTAGTGCATTTACAAGCTTTTCGTCAACCCCATGTTTTTTAGAAACTTTGGATACCAAATTCTTAATTTGCTCTCTTGTTGTTACTTTATCTGTTGTAACAGGTGTAGAAGCTTGTGCTGTGTAAATATTAGCATTTACTTTAGTAACAGGTTTACTTAATAAATCCCCAAATTTAACGTTAGAAGATTTTTTTAATACACTATCGAAGGATTGAATATTATTAGGTAATTGTGCATCAGCAGCTTGGCTTTGTTTCTCAACAGGTGTCCACTGAGCATTTAATGTATTAACATAATTATTCATCTGCACAGCTCTTTGCATTGCACTAGATTTTCCAGATGATGATAATAAATTTTGTATCATGGATGAAAACATAATATCTAATCCTTTCAAACAATAGTATCGGATAAATTATTTTTAACATTAATCTTTAACAATAAATATCCACTATATGATTTAATTAATTAGTCAAAAAAGTCAAAAGCATGCTCATATATGGATTTTTTTTTTATAATATGGTATTATTGAACGTAAGTATGGGAGAGTGTTAGGTGAGTACTGATAATTTTTTAATAGAAAGTAGTGATATTGAGCTGGCACAGAATATATGCAAGCTTATTTCAGATTCTAGTGTAAGAAATCGTGCTGTGGCGAATGCTTTAGCAGCAGGTATTGCAGTTCGTTATTTTGATGACGATAAATATAAAGCAGAATCAGAATCAGGATTACACAACATTGGCCGAGTTTTAGAAGATATAGATATCTCAGACTTATATGTAAACAATTGTTACATTGATGCACGTGTATTTTTTAGTGATGATGAATTATCTGTTCCTGCTTCTCATTTTAATGACAATCTCTTACCTATTGCGTATATGTTTATAAAAATAACTCCAGATTTGTCAGGGGCAGCTGTTGTAGGATTTATAAAACCGGAAGATATAAATCAAAGTAACATAATTGATGGCTATATTCATATTAAAGAAGATGATTTGAAGTCTTTTTATGAGATAGAATCTCTTCTTTCTGAGTATTCAGATGAGCCGGAGATTGACGATAAAGATATTTTTGCTTATATCGATGGAAAATTAGAAAATACTAATGATTTTTATCATAAATTAATTAATTCAAAAGATGCACGTAATAGATTAGCTAAAGCGCTAAAGGCTAAAGAAATTTTTAAATTTGTTTCAGTTGCAAATGTTGAAAATGTGCAAAATGAAGAATTAGACATTTTGGATGAAGATAATTCAGGCTTAGATTCTATTGATGCATTAGAAGGGCTTGACTTAGAGTTGACGAGTGATGATGAATTACTTGAAAATGTTGAGCCAAATGAAGAATTAAATGTTGATTCTGAATTGGAATTCAATGATGATATTGAAAATAATGATTTGCAGGAATTTGAGGCTGATGATAGTTTAAATGAACTTTCTGAGGATGAAACAGAGCTAGATTCCGCTGTAGAATCGCAAGACAAATTACCGGAAGATACAAACAATATTGTAGAAGACAACAGTAATATTGTAGAACAAGTTAATGAAGATGAAAATTCTTTTGGTGATTTTACTACTGTAGCATCTCCAAGCCTTGATAATTTAGAAGACATACTAAACGAAGAGAATATTGAAGTTGGTTCTACAAATCTAAATAATGATGACGTTGCAGAGCAAGAAAACAATAATTCAAAAGAGCAAATAGAAGCTCTGTTTAATAACGAAAATCATGAAGATAATGTTAGTTCAGAAGATGAAAATTTAGAAGTTTATTCACAAGCAAAACAAAGAACTTCTTTAGTCAAACCGCTTGCAGTAGTTGCAGTTTTGGCGATATTAGGTGCAGGTGCATATTTGGGCTATACAAAATTTAGCAATAACTCTTTACCGGAAAATGATATAATTACTAACAATGAAGAAACTGCTAAACCAGCTGTAGAACCTGTTCAACCAGTACAACAACAAGATGCTATGCCAAATGAAAAATTAGATGTAGTAACAACTCCGCAAAATCAAAATGAAGGTACTGCAACATCTATTCCCGTAATAGAACAGAATTTGGATGCATCTATTCTTGTAACAAATTTGAAGGTTGATTGGGAAGTTCCTGCCGGATATGCTGCAAATACTTCTGCAAAACGTTACTTAATAAAATTAGGTAAAATTATACAATTAAACTTAAAAACTGAATTGTTATTATTAAATAAACCACCAATATCTAACAAAATTGCTGTGGAAATTAAATATAATCCAAGTAATAGAAAATTTGAGGCTACAGGTGTAACAATATCGAGCGGTGAACAGAGTGTGGATGATGTTATCATACAAACTGTTAACAAAGCTTTGGCAATGAATTTAAGTATGAACACTGATTCATTTGCTAAATTACAAGGTAACCCTGTGCTAATTATACACTTATAGTTTAAATAGAAGAGATTTATTATGGAAAAAGATAACAAATATTACAATATTATTGCTGATATAGTAAAAAAACACAGAAAATTTGCAGGTTTAGAAGCTATTTTAGATGATATTATAGATGATGTTTATAATCATTCTGAGATTATAATCAATTCTGTACCGAATGAAAGTGTAATTAGCGCTTATTTAGAAAAAGTTGTTTCTACATCTATAATCACAGTGCCTAAAAAGATGGGATTCCATCCGGAAATTAAACATGTTACTGTATCAACTCTTCCGCAGCAACCACAGCAGGCACCGCAACCGGTTATTGCTAATGAAATTATTAAAAAAGTAGATAATACTTTAGTTGATAGAATGATTAATAGTGCAGAATCTGCAAGCACAGATTCAGAACCTGATTTGTTGGAGATTGCAGCTGATAAGTCAGAATCTAATGATATTATTGATGAGCCTATCCAAGAAGAACAAAAAACACTTTTGGATTCGTTTGATGATGATGTTTTAACGGAAGAATTAGACGTTTCTGTAAAAGATGAAGATGAGAATACTGATTTATTTGCTTTATCCGAACAAATTGTGGATAATGATTTAACTCAAGAACTTCAGGATGATTTGCCTGTAGATAAGCTAGAAGATGCAGCTGTAGAAAATCATGAAGATAATATTATTGATGAATTGCCAACAGAGGGATTGGAAATAAATGAAGTTGTAGAAAATAGCGTATCTGATAATGATTTTTTACAAGAACAAACAGAAGATAGTGATTTAGTTTTAGATAAGACTGAAGCAGAAAATGTTCTAAATCTGGAAACTCAAAAAGATGATAATGTTTTAGAAGAAATATCTGATAAAAACGATTTATTAGAAAATTTTATAGAAACAGATGAAAATGAAGATGAAGAACCGCTTCAAGAAGCTGTTGAAGAAACCGAAGAATCTGTAGAAAATGATAATGAAGAGGTCTTTTTAGAAGATGATAATAACATAGAAGAATTAAGTTTAACTGAAACTGATGTTCCAGTGTTTGATTCTACTGATGAGTCAAATGAAGACTTAAATTTGGATGATAGTAGTGCAGAAATAGAATTAGATGCCGCTCCTGTAGAAGAAGTTGAACAAAATGATTTGGAATTACAAATTTCTGATGATGTAGAGCCGGTAGTAGATATTGACAATTCTGTTGAGGAGTTGTTACCAGAAGTTGGAGAGGCTAATAGTGAAATCTTCCAAACAGAGAATTCTGAAACTCTGGAATTAGAACCATCAGGCGATGATTTCTTACAGGTAGAAAGTGACGATAGCTTAGATTTAGAACCTGTTAATGATAGCTTTGAAGATAGTTTAACTATAGACAGCAGTGACGAGCTTTTAGAAAGTCCGGAAACTGATGAATTTGAATTGAATTTGAATGAAGAAACTGAAGCTACAATAGAATTAGAAGTTGAGAATAATGAACCGGAAAAATTTGCAACGACTGATTTTTCTAAATTTGATTTTAATCCTGAAGCTGTTGAAACAGATGATGCTTTAGATACAGATTTAATTGTTAAAGATATTCAAGATTTGGCAAACAAAAGACCAGAGTTAAAAGTTATTGATGTTTATAATATGAAATACAAAGATAATAAATCTGTTTCAGAAATCTCAACAGAATTGGGAATTGATGAAGATTCCGTAATAGATGCTTTGAATGAAATTATAGCAGTAATATAAGGACAAAAATATGCAGTGTCCCAAATGTAAAAGTGAAATTAAAGATAACTCTTTAAAGTGCGCTAATTGTGGCGCAAGAGTTGCTTTGGTTTGCAAAAATTGTGGACAAATAAATCCAATAACTGCTACTGAATGTTCTGGTTGTCATAAAGTTTTGATAAAAATTTGTACTGAATGCGGAGCTGCTAATGTTCCGGAAGCAAAATCATGCCGGAAATGTGGAATAGAGTTTGTAAAACCAAAATTTAGTCCAAAACCTGAGTATTCAGCTTCAAAGAGTTCTCAGCAAAAAGTCAAGGCAAAGCTTTTGGATGCAATAAAAGATTGTGATTCAAAATTTATTACAATCAATGGTGAAAGCGGACTTGGTAAAAATCTTGTACTTAGATATACAATAAATGAATTAAAGAATGCAAAATTAATTTGGCTGTTAGGTACTTGTACACAAGTTACTCAGCTATCGCCATTTGGGTATTTCCAAGATTTATTGCTTACATTTTTTAATGTGAATAATTTTTGTCCTGATACATTGCAGCTTAAGAAAAATTCTTTAAAATTCTTTAAACAAGATTTTCCGGCTCTTTCAAATGAAGAAATTTTGGATTTGTTAAACTTTTTGTATCCTGAAAATTTGGATAAGTATGAGAATATTTATTTTAATAAAGCAAAAATGTTCCAAATAATGAAAAAAGTGCTTTTAACCATTATTGAAAAAATGAAAGTAGTTTTCATTATTGATAATTTTGAACTAATTGATGGTATGTCGTTTGATTTTCTAAAAGAACTTCTTAAAGATGATTATGTTTTAGAACGTTGTAAGTTTATCATTATTTCTTCTGTAGAGCGCCCTGGCATGGGATGTATTGCCTCACCTAAATTAACAGATGAAAATTATGAAGATTTAACACTTGCTCCATTTTCAAAAAATCAAGTGGAAGTTTTAATAAATCAGTATAACAATTTTGAAGCTGGGGAAGATTTTGTTAACTTTGTATACAAAGTATCAGGCGGAAATCCATCTGTTGTTGAACAAATGGTTATGTTATCTAAAGATTTGAAGAGAAATAATCTAAAGTTCGTGAATTATAATTCTATTGAAGAAATCTTGGATGCTCGTCTTTCTATCCTTAAAGATGAAGATTACGCTTCATATAGAATGCTTGTTGCAATGTCTTTGTTGGGATACAAATTCTATCCTGCAATGTTGGAGCATTTTGATAACAACACTCCTCAAGAATTCGAAAGGATTGTAGAGCGTTTGACACAATCCGGATTTATAAGTCAAATTAATAATTTATCTTTTGATTTTAAAAGTTATAACATATGGAAAACAACTGTTTCAATCTTAAAAAATGATGATTGTACAGAAGAAATTTTAAATATAATGTACGAAATGCTTAATATCTATAAGCAGTCATCAATTGCGTTGTTAGGATTTTTAGTTCAAAAATTAAATAAAGAAACAGAAGCTTTTGATGTTTGGACGCTTCTGATGAAACAAGCTGCCTATATTGGAGATATAGGATTATATATTATTGCTCAAAAACAAGCGTTGAAATTAATTGAGAAAAAAAGCTCGCCTTATTGCCAAAAAATCAAGAAAAACATATACACAAGAGTTGGTAAATTGCTTGAACCTATTGATCACAAAGCTGCGTTTGAATATTTACAAAATGCAGTTATGATGCTTAATGATAATGAAGAGAATGAGCATATCGAATTACTTGGGTATTTAGCTTCTGCGTCTATGAAAAGCGGTAATTATTGGGGTGCTATTGAGTGCGCTGATAGTGTTTTAAATAAAGTTCCCGAAACAATGGAATTAGAGCACACTCTGATTAAATCACGTCAGGTGCGCCCATTGCTGCGTTTAGGAAATTATGGACAAGTTATTAATCTTGTTGATACAGAAGTTATGCCTGTATTGGAAAAATATCTTACTAAGGGGAAAAATACAGCAATAATCAAAATTCAGGATTTGTACGAAACATGGTTAGAGGTTTATTTTGATTTTGCCGAAGCTTTGACTTTCCAAGGTGATAGCCGAATGTTTGATGTTATCAAACTTATATTTGAAATCTTGGAAAAAAATCAGACAACAGATGGCTCGTTGCTATGCCGTGCACATCTAGCATTGGCTTTAGCTAATACTATAAAAGGTGATATAAAAACTTCTGAAAAAATATTGGATGATATTCTGAAAGAATTTTCGCTCGATAGCATGGACTCTTTTATTGTGTCACGTTGGAATTTTATTGATATTTCTAATAAATTCATTGAAAAAGATTATAACAGCTTGTATACTGAGCTCTTTAATGTCGTAGCATATGCCAATAATGTTAATGATAATTTTACAAAAAATATTTTGAAAACATTGCTTGCAAAAATGTTAAAAGACAAGAATGAAAACAAAAAAGCATTGGAAATTCTAGAAGAACAGGTTGCTTATTTCGCTAAAGAAAAAATCGCGACAGGTGTTTTATTATCTTGGTATTTGATTGCAGAAATAAGATTAATTACAAACGGAACTCAATTTGCACTTGATATCGCAACAAAAGCGTTGGACATTGCGCAAGGACCAAGTATTAATAACTATTTCTTTATTTCGCTTTATAACAAACTTGTGGGTGAAATTTATATGGCGAAACAAGATTTTGAATCGGCAAAAGTTTATATAGAAAAGTCTATTTTTATTGCAAAACAATTTAATCTTGAAACCAATTTAGTGAAATCATACTTGTTGTACGCAAAATTGTATCAAGAACTTGCATTGCCAAAATCTACAATGAGATCAGAATATATAAAACAATCATTGAAGATGTTCCAACTCGCTAAAAATGTAAGTATAGTAAACGATCATGTTTATTTGCAAAAACTGATTAAAGAAGAACTATCTGTTCTAACTTCGTTTTGTAAGCTTAATGGAATTGTCTTAAAACGCCCAGCTAAGTAGTTTTATTTTCTGCAACATAATCTGCAATTTCTCCGGTTACATTTTCTGCTTCCGGCAATGCTTCGTAGTTTTTAACGGAATCTTTGTATGCTAAAGCACGTTTGTTTAATTCATCTATTGCCATAGGTCCTGTTAAAACTTGCAAAACTTCTCCATCGGCATCATATACTTTCAATCTTGGAATTTCGACACCGCTTGGAGTTTTAAATCCCATTAGAGAAATTGGACCATACTTTTGATCAGCGCATTCAAAACCATCTTTGATTTCGAAATACACATCTTTTAAATCTTCGTTATTTAAACAAGCAAGTGCTGCATTATTAGATTGCTCTCGCTGTATCCAATCTTGAACAGTGCCTGTTTCTTCGATTAATTCCAACAGTTGCTCTTTGGATGCATTTATACGTCTAAATAATGGATCTCCACCACGTCCGATCGCAGTTGGACCTTTTTCTTGAGGAGCATGAATTCTATAATTTGCTTCATCAATAACTTTTCCACCACTGTTATTTGTATTATTTGTGGTATTTTCAGGTACCGCTTGTTGTGTATTCTTATCTACTTTAAAATCTTCTGCCATAAATTAACTCCTTATGTTTTGTATTACGGCATTTTTAAGAAAAACTTTAATATTTCTAGATAAATTGTTACAAAAATTAATATAAAACAATAAAACTTAATGATTTGCCATGTAACCCAATAATTTGGTAGCATATAGTTGAACTATAGTCATTTAAGGAATATAAATTAATGAATTTAGCAAATTTTAAACGTTGGGGAGCGTTGTTTGGTGTATTTTTGATGTCGTTTTTACCATCAGAAGCTGCAATGTCTTTTCCTAATATAAATATTGGAATGCAAACTGCAAATTCTCCGCAAGATTTTACTAATGGGTTGCAGATTTTAATCTGGTTAACGATTTTAACATTGGCACCTAGTATATTAATTATGACAACATCCTTTGTAAGACTTGTTGTAGTTTTATCTCTTACAAGACAGGCTTTGGGTGCAGGTAACTTGCCGCCAAATCAGGTTATAACAAGTCTGGCGCTTATATTAACTTTCTTTATTATGGCGCCAACGTTTAATGAAATTAACGAACAGGCACTGCAACCTTATATGAAAAATCAGATAACTCAACAGGTTGCACTTGATAGGGGTATTGTTCCTGTAAGAAATTTTATGTTTAAACAGACTCATGAAAAGGAGTTGGCGCTATTTGTAAGAATGGCAAAAATAGAAAAACCTAAAAATAAGGATGATGTTCCAACCTATGTACTGTTGCCGTCATTTATTTTGAGCGAATTAAAAACTGCTTTTACAATAGGTTTTGTAGTATATCTTCCGTTTTTGGTAATAGATATTGTAGTTTCATCAGTTCTGGTATCTATGGGTATGATGTTCTTGCCGCCAACTATGATTGCTCTGCCATTCAAGTTAATTATGTTTGTAATGGTAGATGGTTGGTATTTGGTTGTAAAATCTCTGGTAGAAAGCTTTGTGCACTAGAGCTTAGAAAGGTAATAAGTTTAAAATGAATCAAGATATAGTAATAACACTTTTACAAAAAATGTTCATACTGACTCTGGAAATCTCTGTACCTATATTGTTGGTTGGTGTAGTTCTTGGTCTTTTGGTAAGTATTTTTCAAACAGTAACGCAAATTCAGGAATCTACTTTGACATTTGTACCAAAGATTGTTGGTTGTGTACTTTTGTTAATATTTTTGATGCCTTGGATGTTTGGTATTTTTATAACAACGTTTAATGAATTTATGGATATGATTCCTCAATTAATTGGCGGGGTATAATGTTTAATCTGGATGTATTATTTTCACCAAGTAATATTATAATTTTTATGGCAATTTTTACCAGATTAACAGGGTTGTTGATGTCAGCACCTTTGTTTTCTACTTATCCTATTCCAATGCAAGTAAAAATTTGGTTGGCGGCTACAATTGCGTTTATTTTATTTCCAATAGTTCAGTATAATTCTAGTTTTGCTATGCCGACTTCCGCTCCGGCTTTAACTTTAATATTAATAAAGGAATTGTTTGTAGGATTTGCAATTGGATATTGTGCAAACATTATATTTGTAGGTATAGAACTTGGTGTAAATATGTTTGCGGTACAAATGGGATTGTCTGCAGACCAAGCTTTGAATCCGACTTCCGGTGGGCAGTCACCTGTAATTACACAAGCTTATACTTTTTTGGCTACGATGCTCTTCTTAGCTCTTGGAGCGCATCAATGGCTATTTTCTGCAGTATATAACAGTTTTAAATCAATGCCTATTGGGTATAATATAGTTTTTTCTCCGGAATTAATCGGAAATATAATAGTAATTTCTGGACAAATTTTTGGTATTGGGCTTGGAATAGCGCTTCCTATTTTTGGTGTTCTGTTTATTACAGATGTATTGCTTGGTTTTACCTCAAAAATGATGCCACAGATGAATATTTTTATGGTGTCTATGCCACTTAAAATTTATCTTGGACTTCTTTTATCATTAATGTTTATGCGTCCTATGGCAGAATATATAACAGTTATTATTGGTCAATTTATGGAAAAAATAGCGCTTCTGTTTTAGCAGCCTTGTAAAAATTAAGCTGTAAATGGTATAATATAACCTATGGGAAATGATGCAGCAGAAAAAACAGAAGAAGCCACCACCCGACGGCGAACCAAGGAGCGTGAAAGAGGTAACGTTTCTAAGAGCAGAGATATGGATTCTGCTCTTGTTATGGTAACAAGTGTTGCGCTTCTGGGTGTATTCGCAAAAAATATGGGGAATACTATTCAAGGTATGCTTAGAGAAACTTTTTCTCACCTTGATTATGTTAATATCGACACATCTAATATGATGGGAATTTTGTTACCATATTTTAAATATTTGGCAATAATAGTTGTACCATTCTTTGTACTGCTTACAATAGCGGCTGTGTTTATTATTCGTATGGACGTAGGGCCTGTTTTTGCATTAGAAAAAGCTAAATTTAATTTGGAAAATCTATCACCCCAGAGAATGCTGCAAAATGCAAAACGTATGTTTAACCCGTTTGAACCGCGTTCATTGGTTGAATTTGCAAAGTCAATTTTAAAAATTGTTGTAGTAGCAGCTTGCGGTTATTCTGCAATTAATAGCAGAAAAGGCGACTTATTGGGTATGGTTGGTTTAGAAATTCCAATTGCGCTCAATATTGTTGTGTCTATCCTTGTTAATATGATTATAAATATGTGTCTTGCAATGCTTGTATTAGGGTATTTAGATAAAAAATATCAAAACTATGAGTATGAAAAATCTATCAAGATGACAAAACAAGAAGTTAAGGACGAACAGAAAGATACAGAAGGGGATCCTAAGATAAAAGCAAGAATTAAGTCTATTCAGATGCAAATGGCAAAACAGCGCATGATGTCTTCTGTTCCAACAGCAGACGTTGTTGTAACCAACCCTACTCACTATGCTGTTGCAATAAAATATGATAAAACAAAAGCTCCAGCTCCTATTGTAGTAGCAAAAGGTGTTGATTATCTCGCTTTTCAGATTAGAGAAATCGCAAAAGATAATAACGTTCCAATTGTTGAAAACAGACCGGTTGCGAGAACTTTATACAATACAGTTCCTGTTGATGGGATGATTCCTTCAGATATGTATGTTGCAGTTGCAGAAATTTTGGCATACGTTTTCAAACAAAAAAACGGAGAAGGATAATGTAGAAATGATTTTTCTAAACTCTCAGAAAAGATTACAAAATCTTAACAAGCTTGTTTAAATTACCAGAATAATGATAGAATGTTAATTGGAGAGGAATACCCAATTATTGGGATAAAAAGATAAGAATAAATGGAACTGGGAAAATTATCTAAACTGTTAAGCAATAACGATATCGTCCTTGCAATCGGCTTGGTCGTTATTGTCTGCATGATGGTTATTCCTCTGCCACCGGCTCTTTTAGACTTATTGCTGACAGTTAATATTTCACTAGCTGTAGTAATACTATTGGTTTGCTTGTATACTCAAGAACCCCTTGATTATTCCTCTTTCCCTACGGTATTGTTGATTGCAACACTATTTAGACTTGGCTTAAACGTCAGTTCAACACGTTTAATTCTCTTGAATGGTGAGGCAGGAAACGTTATTAGCTCGTTTGGCGAATTCGTTGTCGGCGGCAATTACGTTGTTGGTGCCGTTATATTTTGTATTTTAGTATTGATTAACTTTATGGTAATCACAGGTGGTGCAACCCGTGTCGCTGAAGTTTCTGCAAGATTTACTTTGGATAAAATGCCTGGTAAACAATTAAGTATTGACGCGGATTTGAATTCAGGTTTGATAAACGAGGAACAAGCCAAAGAAAGACGTAAAAAATTAGAACGTGAAACAGATTTCTACGGTACAATGGATGGTGCTTCCAAGTTTGTAAAAGGTGATGCAACCGCAGGTATTGTAATTACTGTTATTAATATTGTAGGTGGCTTGATTATTGGTGTTATTCAACTCCATTTGAATATTCAACAAGCACTATCAACTTATACTATCTTAACTGTTGGTGATGGTCTTGTATCACAAATTCCAGCGCTTTTAATTTCAACGGCTACAGGTTTGATTGTATCAAGAGCAACCGGCAAGGATGAATCACTTTCTCAAGACATCAAGAAGGAAATGTTTTCTGACCCAAGAGTTCTTGGTGTAGTATCCGGTTTGCTTGGCTTTATGGGTATAATCCCCGGCATGCCGACAATTCCATTCTTAACTATTGCTGCTGTTGCTGGTGGTATGGCATATTTCAAAGTTAAATCTAAGAAAGAAGAAGTGCAAACACAAGAAGCTCAAAAAGTTCAACAAGAACAACAAGAAAAACTCGGCAAAAAAGAAAAAAGAGCAAAAGCAACCAGAGAAAGTGTTATGGAACTTCTCAATGTTGATACTATTGAAATTGAAGTTGGGTACAGGCTTGTTCAACTTCTTAATGTCGAAATGGGCGGTGATTTGCTGGAACGTATCGCGCAAATTCGTCGTCAAACTGCTTTGGATTTGGGTATCGTTTTACCGTCAATCAGAGTCAGAGATAATTTACAGCTATCTCCAAATTCGTACCAGATTAAATTAAAAGGTGTTGCGCTTGAATCCGGTGAGGTTTATCCTGAAAGATTTCTTGCAATGTGCGCAGGCGATCCGGTTGGAAACCTTGCAATTAATGGTATTCACGCAATAGAACCAGCGTTTGGATTACCGGCTCTTTGGATAGAAGCTAAAGATAAAGACATGGCAGAAATGTCAGGATATACTGTTGTATCAGCATCTGCTGTAATTTCAACTCACATAACAGAAGTAATTAAGAAATGTGCATCAGAAATTCTATCTAGATTTGATGTTCAACAGCTTATTGATAATCTTAAAAAAGAGGTTTCAGAAGATTATGTTAATGACATGATGAAAGATATAACCGTTGGTGATGTCCAAATTGTAATGCAAAATTTGTTGAAAGAAGGTGTTGCAGTGCGTGACTTAAAAACAATTTTGGAAACAATCAGCTTGCAAGCCAAAATTAATAAAAATCCTAATTTCTTGACTGAACACGTAAGACAAGCTCTTTCCAGAAATATTTGTAAACAAAATCTTGCTGACACTGGTGAATTGTACGTAATTACACTTGCTCCGGATGTGGAAAATACAATTGCAAAAGGTGCAAGTCCGGATGGTCAAAGTGTTACACTGGATCCAAGTTTTACAAAAAATATGTTTGACAAGATGAATTTAGAGTTAGAAAAAGCGATTACGGCTACGGGCAATCAACCTGTAATCCTTTGTTCTTCGCCAATAAGAATGCTATTTAGAAAATTGGTAGAAAGAACCTATCCTCAAATTGCAATTATGTCATATAATGAAATTAGCCCGAATGTAAAAGTTAAGTCGGTTGGTATGGTAAGGGTTGGCTAAATAAAAACTCACAAGTTTTGCTTTCTCCCTCGCCCCTTGAGGGAGAGGGTTGGGGTGAGGGGTTCAATACAAACAAATAGAAAGGTCATATATGAGAGAACTTATTAAAGATAGTCAAATAGTAACAATTGTTCCACAAGATTTCAAAAAAACCAATAAAGGTCGTGTACTTTCTGTTTCGCCTGATGGTTTTAGAATGGAATTGAAATACAAGCCTGATGGTTTGATTGTGAATCATATTTGTGACTTTTATTCTTTTACAGAAAATGGTTATTTGTATTTTGAATCTTATATTCAAGCTTTGGAAAACAACGTTATTACGATTGCAAACCCTGTAAAACATAGATTCTTGCAGCGTCGTAAGTTTACTCGTATTAAATTCTTGGAAGATTTGGAACTTATTAATGGTGATGTTATCCATAAGGTTAGAACTCTGGATTTGTCTGCCGGTGGTATGAAGGTTCGTACAGAAGATAATATTGATATTGAAAAAGATTACAATGTATCTATCAAACTTAGTGATGAACAAATTATTAATTGTAAATATCAATTAATTCGTGTAGAAAAGGGTGATAGTGGATTGTATACTATTTCAGGTCGCTTCACAAGCTTAAGTAATATTGATAAGATGACTTTAGTTCAATTCTGTATGAAAAAAGATATGGAAAATTTCAATAAATCCGGAAAGGATGAATAGTTGGGTTATACTGAAAATGTAAGGTTATTTTTTATAGTAGTAACAATGCTGGTAATTGGCACAGTTAGTATTGTGCGTGTGGGTGTAATTGATTTACACGCAATTCTTACAACAGCAGCAGTCTTGATTCCGGCAATTGTTGTTATGGGGTATTTAGGACAAAGAATCGGGGAAATCATAGATAATCCTAAAAATCAGGCTGATGCAGATTATAAAATTGCTGTTTTAAATGCGTTGAAAAAAATGGACAAATCAATCACATTGCAAGAGCTTAATGAAAAATTAACTAAACAAAAGGCGGAACCTGATTTGCCGGAACCAAAAGAAAATGATGATGACTTAGATGTTTAGTCTTTTTGAATTAATGAATGTAAGTTTGTTATTTGATTTTAAATTTTGATTAATAAAAGTGTTTTTAATAATTAATACCCACCCGCATTCGTAGCTCACTGCCGTTCGCACGACTGCGACCTCCCTAATTAGGGCGGTAGAGCGGAACTTGTTAAAACAATTATGGCGCGTCCCCTCCCTTTATAGGGGGAGGGCTAGGGTGGGGGCTATCCCGTAAGGGCTCAATATGTTACAATAGACAAATGAACGAAAAAAACAGAATTTGCTCTTAATCTAAGAAAACTTTAAAAAAATTAAAACCCACCAGCATTCGTAGCTCACTGTTGTTCGCACGACTGTGACCTCCCTAATTAGGGCGGTAGAGCGGAACAATTATCGCACAAATTACTTCCCCTATAAAACACATCATCAATAGTAGTGCGTCATTGCGAGAAAATTGATACTTTGGTCTTGTAGCTATACTTAGAACTTTGAGAATTTTTGTGGCAATCTAAACTTTAAAATAAACTTACAGCCAGAATGAATGGAATGCTTCACTTAATTCAAATAGAACATAACATTTTATACAAAATGTTATG
>CABQIM010000035.1 GCA_902464375.1 uncultured bacterium
ATTCTAAAAATGCAACCGTAATTGCAAGCCACATGGATACTGTAAGCCATTTAACAGTTACAAGAAAAGATTTAAAACATTTTAAAAACAATAATAATATAGATAATTTACTGATACCTACAGATGGTGAAGTTTTGGATTTTCTTCGATAGTTGGCTCAATTTCTATTGGTTGTTCTTATTCTATTTCAAGAACTTGTAACTCATGCCACAGGAATTTTGAAAAAAATTTTTCCGACCTCTGAAATACCCTCACACAGCCAACTTTCACAAATTAATCAATCTAACCGTACAAAATCAGTTTACTCGTTAAATTACAAAGAGGGAGGGGTGAAAACTTGGAACCGACCCCGATTGTTGTTCTCTAAGAGAACTCGCGCACTGCGAATAACCCGTGAGAAAGCAATAAAAAATAGCAAGGGAGAGATTCGAACTCTCGACCTCACGGGTATGAGCCGTGCGCTCTCACCAGCTGAGCTACCTTGCCATATTTTTATTATGTTCCAGTAGCTGGTTCGAGCGCTGCTCTCACGAAAATCTATAATCTCGTTCACTTCACTCACTCGGGGAGCTACCTTGCCATAAATTTAAACTATTTACTTGTCACTTGTTTATTTTCTCACAAACATTTTTAAATTTCAAGTAAAAAAAGAAGAGCTTATTTTTAGAAGCTCTTCTTTTCTCTTTTTTATTCACTAATCATCAACTTCTACGTCTTGTCTATGTTCTTTTTGATGGAGCGGTCTGTCCGCATGTCTTTTATCAAATTTCTTATGGAATTCACCTCTTGGTCCTCTATCAAAATGTTGAGGTCCGAAGTCAGGTCTTACCATTTGTTGACAAGGACAAGGCATTGGCATAGGAACTGGCATTGGTGGCTTATTAAGTGCTGCAAATAAGCTAATCGCTAAAAATGCACCAACAAATGTTCCGGCTGTGATTACAACAAATTTCTTAAAATATTTGTTTTGGCACAAGCATTCATGTTTTTCTTCGATAATTTTGTTTTCGTCTGTCATAATTTACTCTCCTATTTAATTTACATTTGTTTAACGATCTTGAATCGCATTTTGTTCATTTTTTTGTTAAAGTACTTATATGGGAATTTATGCAGAAAAAGCTTGCAATAATTTTAAAATAGGCTACAATTGTGCTCAATCAGTACTTTTAGCGTTTGCCGACAAAGTTAATTTGTCAGAAGATACTGCTTTAAAGCTTGCTTCTTCTTTTGGTGGTGGCATGGGACGTTTAAGAGAAGTTTGTGGTGCTGTAAGTTCGATGTTCATGATTGCAGGACTTTTGCAAGGATACACTACCCCAAATAATGATGATATCAAAGGCGAACATTACGCACATATTCAAGATTTGGGTAAAAAATTCCAAAGAGAATGTGGTTCAATAATCTGTCGTGATTTACTCGGACTTTCAGAAGGAGCTGATGAACCAACACCTTCTAAAAGAACCGATGAATATTATCAATCAAGACCTTGCGAAAATTGTATTAAGGTTGCTGCAGAAATCATTGAATCTGAAATTCTGAAAAACGTATAATTTAAACTATCGGCGCAAAAGTCTTGTAGTACAAGTATAATGCAACAAGTATCAAAAGTGTTCCGCTGACCTTTAGCAATGTATCAGAGAAGTTTGCAAATTTTCTAAGATTTTTAACTCCGGATGTGAATAAACCTGCGATAATTAAGATTACACCTTGACCAACTGCAAAAAGGAATAACATTGCAATCGCAGCAAGAAGATTCTTACCCATTGCGGCGAATGCCATTATGCCGGCTAAAATCGGCGTAGAGCAAGGTGTGCCTGCTAAAGCAAAGGCGACGCCCAATAAAATTGGATACACAAATAACGAATTTGTGCTATTCGTTGGCATGGCTTTTATTATTACCGGCATGTCAAAATCCAAAAGGTTAGTTAACTTCAGACCCATTACAAGTAGTAATGATGCCATTACAAGCGTAAAATAAGCGCCCAAAGCGGAGGCGAATACACTACCGGTTACGGCACATATTATTCCTATAATTGAGAATACGATTGCTGTCCCAAATATAAAGAAGCAAAGTTGAACGAAAGTTCTAAATGGTGTTTCTTTTGAATACCCGCCAACATAGCCTATTATTAGCGGTAACATAGCAAGCGAACAGGGCGAAATTGAAGCGAGTACACCACCTAAAAATGATGCTGCGAACATTAATGCCCATACTCCGGCACTTGTTGTGCCGGAAGAAAAAATTTGTACTAAATTATCCATTGATTAACTCTTTCAAATAATTTTCTAATATCTGTGGTTGCATAGAACCTTCAATGCGTCTTAAAGTGTTACCGTTCTTATCTTTAAAAACAGTAGTTGGTACTAATTTTACATCATAACTTTTGATTAATGCTCTGGTAGCATTATTTTTTTGAGTAACATTTATCTGTCTTAATGTAATATCGCGGTTGTATTTTGGAAATACTTCGTCAAATACTTTTTCTAATTGCTGACACTCGTAACACATTGGAGATGCAAATTTAATAACTTCTGCTCCTCCAGCAGCAACGGATGGCGGAGTCGCTAGCTTATCTCTTGTTAATCCGAAGTACGCTACAAGCGGTACAAGAAAAATTAATGCGATAATAATGATATTTTTATTCATAAAAATCTCCTCTCAAGAACATATATTAGCAGTGTTTGTCCTTGTTTCTTATATAATAGCGCACGACAATTTAAAACAAAATCCTATGCCGGTATAGTTATTACAAAAATTAAAATTTCAGAATTGTTTATAATATTTATTCTGAAATATGCTCAAGTGCCATTTCTAATACTGTTTTCACGTGATGGTCATTAAGAGAATAAAAAACGTTCTTTCCCTTTTTGTCAGCTCTGACTAACTTCGCGCTTCTCAATGTTTTGAGCTGATGTGAAACGGCAGATTTTGTCATGTTTAACAAACTTGCTAACTCTCCCACGCACATTTCATTTTCTTCCAGTGCCCATAATAACTGTATTCTGGTGCTATCTCCCATAAGCTTGAAAAAGTCTGAAAGCTCGTATAATAATGTTGTATCGGGCATTTTGGCACTGACTTTATTTATAATATCTAATCTATCCATACAAAAATTATAGTTGAATATTTGTTCATGTGTCAAATTATATAAAAAATAAGTATTGTAACAATTTCTTAATAAAGCCTAAAGTTTTTGGAAAATGTGCCGTAATAAATAATAAATAGAGTAATTTATAACATAACAATTTATACAAAATGTTATGAGCTCAATAGACAAGGTATATACAGAGGTAAAAAATAACAAAATGAGATAAAAAATCAATGATTGAACAGTTGTAAAATATAGACTATAATTAGAACACAGAAAAGACATAATATTTTGTATAAAAATGTTATCCTTTATTAGAATAAATAATATGACAGAATCACGCGTATCAACGTGTATAGTACAAAAAGGAAATCAATGGACAGAAATTTAGAACAAGCAAGAGCATATTTATCCCATGGCAGAACGGAAGATGATGCCGAAAAGAAACTTGAGAAATTTAAAGAAAAACTCAAAATTTTTGATGGTGTAACAAGTATTGCACAGGCAAGAAAATTGGCGAAAGAGAATTTTTATATAGAAAATGATGTCAATTATATAAAATTGGATGATACCATGTGCGTTATCATTCAATCTGCAGATGTATTTAGAATTTGCTTGGAAAATGATAAAGAATTTCTTAGCTATAACATTGTGAAACCTAAAGGCGACAGAAAAGGAGCTTGAGTATGACTGAAATTAAAGGAAGTTATTTATATGACCTCAAAACCGGTCAAACTATTGGGCGCAAACAGACGCAAATCTGTCCGGAGGAAAAGAAAGATTATTCTGAAACTCGACTTTATAGTCAGGAGGATAGGACTTACTATTGCTTATTAAATACAAAAGAAGATTGTCTTTATGCTTATAATAATGATGAATTAAGTGCTGGTACTGTAAAAGATTTGTCGTTTAATCAAATTATATCTTTATTTGCACAGGGCAATATGACGACTGATGAACTTCAAATAGGGTTGCAGGCAAAAGGTGCTGAAAATATAAATATAAGTGATGCTAATGGTGTTACAACTGCTACATTTACATTTGAAAATAGAAATTATACCTTGAAGTGTGCAACAGATGCTGCAGCATCCCAGATAGATGATGTTCAATCTGCTGTTACGGATGATTCTATTTCGGCTTCTTTTAATAATTTGCATACGGATAAATTTACACCATACACGAAAAAATCCGGTTATGATGATCCGGATGACGCAGGACAAGTTTTTGTAAATGATAGTGACCATCGCAAATATGATGTTTTTGAGTGGGATTATAAATTTTTGCTGCCGACTATCAATGAATATTTCGGTTTAAACTTAACACGTTCCGGCGATGTTTTGCATTTGCCAGAAGATATAATGCAAACGATTAACGAACATCCGGAAATCTTTCATATAACAAAATTATCTGAAGGCTCTATGTCTACCGACCCTAGTGTCTGGACAGAATATCAGATGAATAAGGGTGGATACCAAATGACTGCCGACGAGTTCTATTCGTACAAAGTTACACAATGGGGAAATCGCCTTTCTGAAACCAATACATATGATGGACCATTATTAGCTGTTAAATGCGATGGACAGAATGTTGAATTTACAGATAAAACAGTTGCTGCAATTAAAGACTATTTATCATCAAAAACTAATGATAAATCAAATGATGGAACAACGAGTGATTATATGAAGTTGTTTGGTTTTACTGTGGATGATGATGAAGAAACTATTTGGGAAAAAATCAATTTCTTTTGTAAAAGTGTCGGTTCTACAGATGGTAAAACTATAGCTTTAAGTGATTATTATGATTTAACTGCAAACGTGAAGCTAACAAATAACACTGATAGAAGCGGATATACTTACGAAAAAATTGCAGAGATGATTAATGATAAAAATGCTAGTTACAGTGAATATATCGGTTCAAAAAAGACAACGGTAACTAACCAAGAAGATTTCTCTTATGCTCCATCAATGGATGTTGGAGGTGTTCCTGTAGATGTGGCAGATGATGACGATTCGACATCTAAAGTTAATGAATTTTTGGATGGATTAAAGCAAAAATATCCGGAAGTATACAAAGAATACTATCTTCAAATCCAAAGAACATTGGAATATGATAATCAATACGATAATCCTTATCAATTTGACGGAAAAATCCGTCTGGATTGGTATGAAACTTGCCATGGAGAAAGTGATTCACGTTGTGCTTGGTATAGAGATGTTCTAGATTTAGCTGCAGGAATTACTGATTCAGATTCTTATAGTGAACAAGATGTTAAACGCAATAATATAGTTGATAAAATGTGCTCAGAAATTGGTGGTGAAGTTACTGATGGATATGGAAATCCAACTCTTAGCGTTGTGGACATGTTCAATTATTTATTAGGTGACAATTCTGAAAAAGTTAACTATTTTGATAAACTTATACAAAAACAGAACTCATATAGCGAATCTGTTATAAAGGCTTTAGATAATTTGGAAGTTGCAGAACCTAATCCTGATATCAAAGTTGATAGAAGTAATGGTGATTATCACTCTATAAATGATCCTGTTAACAGTTGGGAACATTATGGTGTGGAACAGTTAACTAAAGATGAAAGAGAAGAAAAATTATCTCATATTAATGATATTAAAAGTTATATAAAAGAGTTGCTAGACCCTATTTATGAAAACTATTTTGCCGATGATAGATATGATAGTTATATTAACTTCGAAAAAGGAAAGTCTGATTATGCAAATTCTGATAGTGATGACTTCCAGTGCATTGTTTGGTCTTGGCGAAGTGAAGAAATGAAACAAGCTTTTGTAAAAGAAGTTGATGAAGTAATCGCAAAAGCTCTAGCTAAATACTCAAATGAAATTAATGACATTGTATTTGATGGACAGCGCATTATGTTTACTACGATTTATGATGATGTTTTGGAAGACAATCGTGGAACAGAAGTTTATGGCAATATATATGTCCCAGGATATCAAGATACAAGAAGCCCATATAGATTTGAAGCTGCTGTAGATAAGACAAAAGCTTATACAAACCCTCCTGAAATAATCGAAAACAATATTCCTGATGGAGCGCCTGTGAATGTAGACGGAAATGACGTTGTTAAAACTCCTTGGGATGGTATTTATGTTTCTGCAAACGGAGATTACTTATATCTTTGGGATGCAAAAGAGCAACAATACTTAGAAATGAAGCTAGGAGTACCTATGGCTTCTGGTCTGTATTCACTAGGTGATACTTCTACTCTACCATTCTATTCTTCAGGTGATACTAAAATAACCAATTACAGTAATGCAGAAGTTCATCAAATCCTGCTATCATTGGTTTATGGCTACAATAGAACTGATAATCCGACTATTTTTGAAAAAGATGGAAAATATTATCAACTAGATTATGGTACCAAATATCATAGAGAAGGTCTTGAAGGTTATAAAGATACTTTGCGCGAGATTTCTTTTGTAAATAGTAGTTCTCAATCAGAACCGACAAATAGCTCTACTCCGGAAACACAAGCAAAGACAATCTCACCAAGTACCCTAGAGGCAGAAAAGGTGGTAAATACAGAAACTCCTGATACTCCAGATACTAAAACAGAAGAAATCGTTTATAAATCCGAGGATGTTGTATCAGAAATGGAAACTGCTGCAGAGAAGTTGAATTTGACAGCAGCCAATACAACTGGGATATACAAACAATTCTCTACTCAAGGTTCATATCTATACATATGGGATCCGCAAACGAAGAAATTCAAAGCGTTTAGCGTGAATGTAAGAAACGCTGACGGTACAATTAATCAAGAATTTACCCAAGCAGGTAAAGCTGTAAATAGAACCGAAACTAACATTTATTATGAAGCTCTTCTTGAAGCCTACAAGAATGGATATAATTTCACAGCAAACTATCCTTGGGTATGTGAAAAAGACGGCGTTTATTATGAATACGATAAGGAAGCCGGATGCTTTAAGAAGAGAGCAGATTAGATGCTTAGAGGCGAAGACGTTTAGCAGAAGAACGGTACAAATTTTTGTACCGTTCTTCTTGGTTTTTAATTCAGGTTTTAACGATAAAAATTAAGCAATGTAAAAAAGAAAACTTTCATCACTTGACAGTTGAACAGTTGTTCAACTATAATATAGGTAGAAATACATTAATTGAGGTGTCACTATGTGCGAACATTCTGAAGAAAAACTTGATACAAGGCGAGTTGCCGTTAGCTTTGCATTGATTGCCGTATTGTTTATTGCCGGCTTTTGGTGTAAATATTTCTTTTTCGCAGCTTATATCATTGCAGGTTTGGAAGTCTTGAAAGATGCATTAAAAAACATTGCTAAGGGGCAAGTTTTTGATGAAAACTTTCTTATGAGTATTGCAACCATTGGTGCCATTTGCGTCGGTGAATATCCGGAAGCTGTTATGGTAATGCTTTTGTATCGAATAGGAGAATATTTTCAGGATAAGGCTGTAGAAAAATCACGTCATTCTATAAGTGAATTAATGGATATAAGACCTGATTATGCAAATCTTGATGGTAAAAAAGTTAGTCCGGTAAGTGTGAAAATCGGGGACATAATAACCGTTAAAACAGGAGAAAAGGTTCCTCTTGACGGTATTATAACAGAAGGACAAGCTTCTATTGACACTTCTGCTTTGACCGGAGAATCAGTGCCAAGAAGTGTACAAGTGGGTGACGCTATTTCAAGTGGATGTATAAATTGTGATGGCGTATTGAAAATCAAAGTTACCAAGTTGTTTGAAGAATCAACTGTTGCAAAAATTTTAAACTTGGTAGAAAATGCTTCTGCAAAAAAAGCGCAAACGGAAAAATTTATTACAAAATTTGCTAAAATATATACGCCTGTCGTTGTTATTTTGGCTTTGATAATTGCTGTTGTTCCGCCATTAATATTGGGTTCATCTTTTATTGTTTGGGTAAAACGAGCTTTGACGTTCCTTGTAATATCTTGCCCTTGTGCGTTAGTAATTTCAATACCACTCAGCTTTTTTGCAGGAATCGGCAGAGCTTCAAGGAAAGGTATTTTGATAAAAGGCAGCAATTACATGGAAGTTTTAGCCAAAGCATCTGCCGTAGTGTTTGATAAAACTGGAACACTAACAGAAGGTGTGTTTAAAGTTACACAAATTGTTTCAGACAATCCGGATACTCTAAAATTCGCTGCGTATGCAGAAAGTGCTTCTTCTCATCCGATAGCAAAAGCAATTAAGACTGCTTACGGTAAAGAAATTCCGGAAATCAATGATATTAAAGAAATTGCCGGCATGGGAATTAAGGCTATTGTTGACGGTAAAGAAGTTTTAGTTGGAAATTCTAAATTGATAAAGGCAGAGCCCGTTGATACAATGGGAACTGTTGTCTACGTTTCAATAGATGGAACATTTCAAGGATACATTGTTATTTCTGATGAAATAAAAAAAGATTCATATTCTGCAATTGCAAATCTCAAAAAATCTGGGATTTTTACAGAAATGCTGACGGGTGATTCTAGAACAGCTGCCGAAAAAGTGGAAGAAATTCTTGGCTTGGATAAAGTTTATGCGGAACTTTTACCGGAAAACAAAGTGGAAAAAATAGAAGAGCTGATTTCAACCTCAAAAGGTCGTGTCTTATTTGTCGGAGATGGGATTAATGATGCACCGGTTCTAACTCGTGCTGATGTAGGTGTTGCAATGGGCGGGTTAGGTTCTGATGCTGCAATTGAAGCAGCGAACGTGGTTATTATGGATGATAAACCTTCAAAAGTCGTAGACGCGATAAAGATAGCAAAAAGAACAATAACAATTGTTAAACAAAATATCACATTTGCAATCGGCGTAAAAGTACTATTCTTAATTCTGGGTGGTTTAGGCTTAATGACAATGTGGGGTGCAGTATTTGCCGATGTTGGTGTAACTTTTATCGCGGTCTTGAATGCAAGTGCGCTACGCTCTTTGGGTTTAAAAGTTGAAAGAATGTAGAGTGGGAAAAGCGAGAGCGGTTCCCACCAAAAACTTTAACTTGTTAGATGTACTTAATATTTCCTCTTGAATATTTTTAGAATATAATGAAATCAACACATGAGGCTGAAATGATAACATTAGATAAATTAAGAATCGGAAAAGAAGGGTTTATAAAATCAATCGAGTGCGAAGATAAGGCGCTTAGAGGACATATTCTGGATATGGGTTTGACTCCTGGGGTGGAAGTCGAACTTATCAAAACTGCGCCAATGGGTGACCCTTTAGAGATTAGAATTCGTGGGTACGAGCTTACGATAAGAAAAGCTGATGCTGCAAAAATCGTTTTGGAAAAAATTCATAAAGCTCATAGCTTGCCAAGAAAAGAAATTGTTTTCAAAAAGATTGAACACTCTATGAAAGGTGAAGAAAGCATTGAGAAAAGAAATGTTAAGCCTAAAACAAAGTTAAAATTTGCATTAGCAGGAAATCAAAATTGCGGGAAAACAACTCTTTTTAATAGATTAACAGGTTCTAATCAACACGTAGGTAATTTTCCCGGGGTTACTGTTGATAAGAAAGAAGGACAAATCAAAGGGTACGCAAACGTTACGATTACGGATTTACCTGGGATTTATTCGCTATCTCCTTATAGTAACGAAGAAATTGTTACTAGAGATTTTATATTAAACGAGAAACCGGATGGCATTATTAATATTGTTGATGCCACAAATATTGAACGTAATTTATACTTGACATTGCAATTGATAGAATTAAATGTTCCTATGGTAATTGCACTTAATATGATGGATGAAGTTACAGAAAATGGCGGAAGCATTGATATTAACGGTTTAGAAGCTGAACTGGGTGTTCCGGTAATTCCAATTTCTGCGGCTAAAAATCAAGGTATTGAAGAACTTGTAGAGCATGCAATTAATGTTGCTAAGTATTCAGAATTTCCTGCAAGAGTTGATTTCTGTCAAGAAAATGATTCAAAATCCGGTGCAGTTCATCGTTGTATTCACTCAATGATTCACTTGATTGAAGACCATGCTGTTGCTGTACAAATCCCTGCGAGATTTGCGGCAACAAAACTTGCTGAAAAGGATTTTCACCTTATTAAATCATTAAATCTCGATGACAACGAAGTTGAAACTTGTAACCATATTATTGAAGAGATGGAAAATGACACAGGATTAGATAGTGAAGCGGCTATGGCGGATATGAGATTCACTTTCATTGAAGGATTGTGCGCTAATTATGTTTCCAAACCTTCTGATACAATAGGGCATAGAATATCTTTGAGAGTTGATAAGGTTTTGACAGGAAAATATACGGCAATGCCATCATTTTTGCTAATCATGGCATTAATATTTTTCTTAACTTTTGGACCCATTGGCGGATTTTTGTCAGTTTTGATGGAAGTTGGAATAGAAAAAGTCATATCTTTTTCTGATCAGATTCTATCTGCTTATGGCTTAAATCCTGTAGTGCATTCGCTAATTATTGATGGTGTTTTTTCCGGAGTGGGAAGTGTTTTAAGCTTTTTGCCGCAAATTGTTGTTCTGTTTTTCTTCTTATCTATTTTAGAAGACAGCGGTTATATGGCGAGAGTTGCTTTTGTTATGGATAGATTACTTAGAAAAATCGGGTTGTCCGGCAGAAGTTTTGTCCCAATGATAATCGGTTTTGGTTGTTCTGTTCCAGCTATTATGGCATCAAGAACTTTGCCATCAGAACGTGATAGAAAGATGACAATTCTATTGACTCCGTTTATGAGTTGTTCTGCTAAACTACCAATTTATGCATTATTTACAGCTGCATTTTTTTCTAAAAACCAAGTGTGGATAATTCTTAGTATGTACTTGATAGGTATGGTAGTCGGAATTCTTTTGGCATTTTTCTTGAAATATTTTGTATACAGGGGTGAAGCCGTTCCGTTTGTAATGGAGCTTCCTAACTACAGAATGCCTGGGTTTGTGAATGTTTATCGACTCATTTATGTCAAGGCAAAGGATTTTGTAACAAAAGCGTTTACGATAATTTTCTGGGCAACGATTATTATCTGGTTTATGGAAACATTTGATACAAGATTGAATTTAGTTACTAATTCTGCTGATAGCTTGTTGGCTTTGTTTGGTAATTTTATTGCACCGCTATTCAGACCGTTAGGTTTAAATGATTGGCGAATTTCAACTGCATTTTTAACAGGATTTATGGCAAAAGAAAGTGTTGTAAGTACCTTGAGCGTCTTGGTCGGTGACATTACGCAATCAGGATTGTTTAATCAGATTACGGCATTTACGTTTATGGTGTTCTGTTTGCTATATACTCCTTGTGTTGCGGCAATTGCAACTGTAAGAAGAGAATTAGGCAGAAAATATGCGGTTCTGGTTGTATTTATACAATGCATAATTGCTTGGTGCGTGGCATTTGGGGTTTATAGACTTCTTATGTGTATATTAAATTAGGTTAAAAAAGTATGACAAATTTTGATTTTTTAAAAAAAATAGATGCTAATCTCTATGAAATAATAAAAGAGGCAGAAAAGCTTTATACCGCTGAATTTTTTGAACAATGTATGGGACAGACAAGAAGATTTGGCGAACAGATGTGCAAATCTATATTGGCAGATAGAAGGCAATATGACGGAAGTTTTGATGATATGATTGCAACATTAAAAGACCACGCAACTTCTATTCAAGAAAAAGAATTTATTGACGATTTGTATTTTCTAAAAAAACAAGGTAATATTTCAGTCCACTCTTCTACCGTTAAAAAAGATGGTATGGCTGCGCTAGACTGTTTGCAGCGAGCATTTGAAGCTGCGATAAATTATGCAGTTTTTTATAAAAAAGGAAATAAATCAATACTAAAAAATCAATATGATATTGAGCTCTTGATGACAGGAAAAACCGGCAAAAGTAGCTTGAACGAAAAATATGAAACAAAGAAAAAGGAAACTAAAAAGAGTGGAAGTAGCAGTAATAAAAAAGTTTCTCCACCGGTAAAACAATCTTACACAATGAAACCCAAAACTTATAACAAGAACAAAGGTATTACGCCATTTTGGATTTTTGTCGGAATCAGTTCTATCATTTCGGCAATATTGATTTTGCTTATTGCTGTGTTATAAAAGGTTTGTATTTTTCGGTGGGAACCGTGTTATAAATGTATGTCTTTTATGGTGGGAACCGCTGGCGCTTTTCCCACCGAACTAAATGAATGAAAGAGGATGCGATAAAAATCGCATCCTCTTTGTCTAATTTGTCCATATAGAAGCCTCTGGTGGGTTTGTAGAATTGCCATATTTTTGAATATATTCGCTAGCAGTCATATATTTGTAATCAATACGTGCAGTACCATTTTCGACATTTGTTGGAATTCTTACTTCTAGCATTTGGTTACCATTATCATATTTTTTGTTCCATTCGTCAAGAGAAATTAATGAACCTGTTAAAGGGTCGAGAGCCTTTGGGTCATCAGTTATATTTTCGAAATCGGCTTTAGAAATTTCGTCAGGATTAAATTTTTTTTCTACAGTTCCGCCTTGTCTTTTTAATGCAGCCTCGAGTGTATTTTCATCTGTTTTATCAGGATTTTTGGGCGTACTTGGAGTTGATGTGCCAGGAATAGAAGCCTCTGGTGGGTTTGTAGAATTGCCATATTTTTGAATATATTCGCTAGCAGTCATATATTTGTAATCAATACGTGCAGTACCATTTTCGACATTTGTTGGAATTCTTACTTCTAGCATTTGGTTACCATTATCATATTTTTTGTTCCATTCGTCAAGAGAAATTAATGAACCTGTTAAAGGGTCGAGAGCCTTTGGGTCATCAGTTATATTTTCGAAATCGGCTTTAGAAATCCCATCCGGATTAAAATCTTTTTCATTATCTTCCGGAGTCGCAATAACAACAGGAGTTCCTAAATTAATTGGTTTGTAAGAAATTGGTAACATATTGTTATTGTTCAAAAAATCTGCAAGAGTTTTGTTAGAATTTCCACTCTTTGTACCTGTTTGTTCAGAAGTGTTAGCCTCCGGCTTCTTTTCTTCTGTCTTTGTTTCTCCCTCTTTCTTTTTTTCCAATTTTGGCTGTTTAAAGCTCAATGGTGTAAAACTTCTTCCTAACCTAATCATGTAGTACTCCTTTCTAATTTTAATCTTTGTACATTTTGTATAACGGCATTTTTTTTGAAAACTTTAGTGATAAAAAACTTGCGCGCTTTACTACTACTACTACTACGTTTGCGCCAATTGTAACAAAATTGAGAAAAACTTAACATAAGAATATGTATTAATTTATAATTTAATTAAACAAGTAAAGGCAGAAATATCTCTGCGACTTTGTTGGTAAAAATATTGCAACGTCATTGCGAGCGGGAGCGAAGCAATCCAATCATTCCGTTTGTAAGTTTATTTTAAACTTTTGGATTGTCACGAAAATTTTCGGAGTAAAAATTAATATTAATAAACAAAAGTCTAAATTTTCTCGCAATGACGGCAAACTGAATGGAAAAGCGTGAGCGGTTCCCACCGAATACAGAAAAATCTTACCTCCTTGCTTTGCCCCTCTTGCTTATGTTAAACTCTTAAGTATTATGATTACTACAGAAAATTTAACCGTGCGTTTTGGCACAGAACCATTATTTGAAAATGTTAATATAAAGTTTGCAGAAGGCAATTGTTACGGTCTTATTGGCGCAAATGGAGCTGGAAAAAGTACTTTTCTAAAGGTGTTGTCCGGAGATTTGGAGCCGACCAGTGGCGAAGTTCATATCAAAAAAGGACAGCGAATTTCAGTATTGAAGCAAAATCACTTTGAGTTTGACGACTATACTGCTATTGATACTGTTATTATGGGTAATAAGCACCTTTATGATGTTATGAAAGAAAAAGATGCTTTGTATATGAAGCCGGATTTTAATGATGAGGATGGTATTCGTGTTGCTCATTTAGAAACCGAATTTGCAGAAATGGACGGTTGGCAAGCTGAATCTGATGCGTCTTCACTTCTTAATGATTTAGGTATTCCTCAAGAATTACACTATTCTTTAATGAAAGATTTGTCTGGCAGCGAAAAAGTCCGTGTATTGCTTGCTCAAGCTCTATTTGGCACTCCGGATATTCTGCTTCTGGATGAACCTACAAACCACTTGGATTTGGCAACAATTACTTGGTTGGAAGATTTTCTGATTGATTTCCCTAATACTGTTATTGTAGTTTCACACGATAGAAAGTTTTTGGACAGAATTTGTACACATATAGCTGATATTGATTTTAGAAATATTCAACTTTATACAGGTAACTATTCTTTCTGGACGCAGGCTAGCGCTTTGATTATGAAACAAAAAGAAGAGCGCAATAAGAAATTGGAAGAAAAAGCAGAAGAATTTAGAAAATTTATTGCAAGATTTAGTGCGAATGCGTCTAAAGCCAAACAAGCAACTTCCAGAAAAAATATGTTGGAAAAATTGACTTTGGAAGATATTAAACCCTCAACAAGAAAATATCCTAGTATAAATTTCAAGTTCTCAAAAATGCCTGGGAAAGATGTTTTGAACGTTCAAGGTTTAAGAAAATCTATAAATGGCGAACTTTTGATTAAAGCATTGTCTTTTGATGTTAGACAGGGTGAAAAAATTGCATTTATTTCTCAAAACCAATTGGCGGTTACAACACTTTTTGAAATTTTAGAAGGTAAAATCGAGCCGGATGAAGGAACCGTAACTTGGGGTGTTACTGCAACTCATTCTTATTGTCCGAAGGATAACAATGAATTTTTTGATACAGATAAAAATGTTATCCAGTGGCTTGCACAGTATTCTCAAGAACAGCATGTAAGCTTTTTGAGAGGCTATTTGGGCAGAATGTTGTTCTCAGGAGAAGATGCTGAAAAACAAGTTAAAGTGCTATCAGGTGGAGAAAAAGTTCGTTGTATGTTTGCCAAAACAATGATAGAAGAGTCTAACGTTCTTATATTTGATGAACCTACCAACCATTTGGATTTGGAAGCTATAACGTCTTTAAATAATGCTTTGATTGATTATACAGGAACGGTGTTATTTACTTCACAAGATTATCAGTTCATAAATACGGTTGCGGATAGAATAATCGAAATCACGCCAAACGGATATTTGAATTATCAAATGCGGTATGAAGATTATCTAAAAAATGCAGATGTTCAAAAACGCAGAGCTCTGATGTATAAATAAATTTAAAAAGGAGGGTGTATCGTGAGAATTTTACCGATTAGTTCAACTTTTGTTAATAGAAATAATGTTCGTAGAAACAATCCACAAAATGTTAATTATTCAAGCTCGAACCAAACTTTGCCGAATTTCCCTATGGGTATGGTGATGTTCAAGGGTAAAGTCCCTCCGGAATTAAACTATGCAAAAGAGTTTGTTGATAAAGAATTAACACCTTTTATAGAAAAAAATAAAGAATTAGCTGGTGAACTTTCTGCTATAGCGTCTTCTTGCAAATGCGAACTTATGGATATTAACAGCCACAAAGTAAAACCACGTTTTGATGCTACTGCTTTTGACGAAGTTAAAAGATTAAAATTAGATAGGGTTGATGAAAATCAGACTCAATTTGATAATCTTATTACAAAAAGCAGAAAGTGGTACGCAGGAGATGAAGCAAAAGAGTATGCTATGGATTTGGTACGAGATTATTCTTTTGAAATACCGAGTTATCTAAAAACTCCATACAAGGCATTTTTAGAGATGAAAAAAGATATAAAAAATGGATTAGCGAATTTGTCTTTGGAAGGACTTGCACCGGAAATTGCTGAAAAGAAGAAAAACTTATCAGAACTGGAATTTTCTGTATCAATGAGTAAACGCCGCTTTGATGATGTAATAGAAAATAAAAGAAGTATCGAAAAATCATACAGCCGTCCATCTCGTCATGCTGATATTCCGGACTATATTGAAACTGCTAAACGTAATATGGCAAAACACGAATATAGACTGGAAAGAATGAAAACTTTGGTCGAAGAAGGTAAGAAAAAGTTAGAAGCTAACAGATTGACGGAAGAAGATAGAAATACGTTAGAAAACATTGGAAAGCCGGCTGAAAGAATTATAAGACATAATGTGAATAAGTTTAAGTCTAATCCGGAAGTTGCAAATACTTATTTAGGCGAATATGAACCAATCTTGGAAAATCAATTGAATGAACAAGCTAGAAAACTTGTCCGACTTTCAAATATGATTTCGAATAATTAGGGAAAATCTTATAAAAAGTGGGTAAAAAGGCATGGTACCAATTGATTTTTGCAAGTGTTTGTAATACATTTATTGTGTATGAAAGAAAGCTTTAAAAAAGGAGGAAGCTATATTATGGAAACATACGGAATTGAAAAATTTGGTATTATCGGACCAAAAGCAGTTCACAGAAACTGGACACCTGCTCAGTTAACAGAAGCTGCTTTAAGATTAGGTGAAGGCTCTTTGAGCAACACTGGTGCTTTGGTTGTTACAACTGGTAAATACACTGGTCGTTCACCTAAAGATAAATTTATTGTTGATACAGAATCTATCCACAACGATATCGCTTGGGGTAAGGTAAACAGACCTATCAGCAGAGAAAAATTTAACTCAATCAAGGGTAAAATTGCATCTTACTTACAAAACAGAGAAGTATTTATTTTCGATGGTTTTGCTGGTGCTGACAAAACTTATACTCAAAAATTCAGAGTTATCAACGAATTAGCAAGCCAAAACATGTTCATCCACGAATTGTTAATCAGACCAACTGCTGAAGAATTAGCTAACTACGGTGAACCTGATTACACAATCCTTTGCGCTCCTGGTTTCAAATGTGATCCAGAAGTTGATGGTGTAAATTCAGAAGCTTGTATCGCTATCGATTATGAAGCTCACGAAATCATCATCTGTGGTTCTCAATACTCAGGCGAAATCAAAAAATCTGTATTCGCAACTATGAACTATGTTATGACTAAGAAAAATGTTCTTCCAATGCACTGTTCAGCTAACATGGACCCTGCAACTGGAGAAACAGCTGTATTCTTCGGTCTTTCAGGAACTGGTAAAACTACTTTATCAGCAGACCCTAACCGTAAGTTAATCGGTGATGATGAACACGGTTGGTCACCAGATGGCGTATTCAACTTTGAAGGCGGCTGCTACGCAAAATGTATTCACCTTTCTGCTGAAAACGAACCAGATATCTACAACGCTATCAAGTTCGGTTCATTGGTTGAAAACGTTGTTATGGACCCTGAAACAAGAGAATTCGATTTTGAAGATGGTTCATTAACAGAAAATACTCGTGTTGGTTATCCAATCAACTACATCAACAATGCTCAAATCCCTTCTAAGGGCGGCATTCCTAAGGTTGTTATCTTCTTAACAGCTGATGCATTCGGCGTATTGCCTCCAA
>CABQIM010000036.1 GCA_902464375.1 uncultured bacterium
TTACACACTTGCAAGAATGTGTAAGAAAACACGTTGATGAAGTTATGACAAAAACAGATGTTCTTAAACTTATGGAACTTGTTCGTTCTCAAGACCCAACACTTGTAAACGACCTTGTACCTGCGATTATTTCAACTTCAGATTTGAGAAAGATTTTTGTTAACCTTATTCGAGAAAAAGTATCTATCAAAGATATTATATTTGTATTTGAACGTTTGTGCGACTATGCAAGATTTTCTAAAGAACCGGATATTCTGTCTGAACGTTTGAGAGCGGCTCTTGGTCGTCAAATCTGCTTAAACAATGTTGATAGGGATCACGTTCTTTACGCTCTAACCCTTTCTCCTGAATGGGAAAAAACGCTTGATGATAGCTGTCAAAGAACCGAATTAGGAACAATGTTCTTGCTTAACCCAATGCAAGTTCAGGATTTGATTGAATCAACTGCTATGACATTGATGAGAGCTCACCAATCAATCGGTCAACAACCTGTAATATTGTGTTCGCCAAGAATCAGATTACCTTTATATCAACTTCTTGAACGTCATATTCCAACTATTGTAGTAATCTCTTATTCTGAATTGATTACAGATATCAAGGTTGAAGCTGTTGATACTATTGGCGATAATTCAGGTTACTAAATTTAACCTTCCTTGTTAGGGAGGTTTGCTTTGCGAGTAGAATTTGTCTTAACAATACTTCATAAACATAAACAAAAAAGTCAATTTTTCAAAAGTTAAATACTTTATATATACATAAGAGATAACTAAGATAAAGAGAGCAAGCAAACCTTAAAGTATATATCTTTATAGGGCTAGTAAACTTTGTCTTAAATAAAAAGAGAGTACAAAAGATTATATAGGAGTATTTATTATGGCAATTGGCGCAAGAGATTTTATTGACAAATTATTAGTTGAAAAATATGCACAAGAAAAAGTGGACAATCACGACGAAAGTGCTTTACACTCTAAAGTATCTGCGGATGATATGATGAGCGCTATGAATTGTTCTGCTAATAATTTTAGAACTATGTTAGCTTTGAATAACCGCTTAACAATGGTTTGTTACGGTGTTGTTGCTAAATCTGCTAAATATGTTTGTACAGAAGAAGCTGCTTAGGTAAAACTCTGAAAACAAATTTTAAGGTAAATTATTTAATTGCATATTGCCATAATCTTCTTCTATAATATCCGGTAGATTAAATTTCTGAACCGCTTTTAAAGCTTTCGGTCTATATTTCTCAAATTGCTTTTTTACTCCATCCACTTGGTTTGCATTGCTAATCTGATATCTCTTTGCATATTGAAAAGCTACTGTGCCACAATTTTTTGATTTAACATATTTGAATACATTAAATTCTAATATAATCATGTGATTCTCATTCCCCATTCCATCATCAATTAGTAGAAAATCCAGTATACAAATATTATTATCTTCGTCTATAAATAAAGCGCTCGGGCATTTATATTGGGCTAAATATTCTCTAAATGTATGTGCTAAATCAATTGGAGAGTAAACATTAGGGAAATGGTGCAAAGCAATCATTTCTGTCCAGTTTTTATCAGTTTCTCCATGTTTTAAATATTGATTATAATATCCGGCATGCTCACTACTTTTTGCACTAAAAACCAAGTTGTAGAAATTCTTATTATACTTTATACAACGGTTTTCTCCAGCAAATACAAGGTTCACTGAGAATAATAAAACTACTGTTAAAATAGAAAAAAATCTAGCCATAAATAAAAAATAGCATAATGACTATAATTTTATCAACCTGCAAATGCACGAGCCAATAATTCTGCAGGTTCAGCAATTGCCGTACTGTAAATTGCAAAATCATTATCCGGTGCGAAATATTTACGCATAGCAGAACGGTTTGTCACCTTCTCATAGCAAACAAACGAATCAACATTGTCCTTCAAGTAGCCAGCAAAAATCCGCTGCTTGTGGGACAGATTATAGTCCTTCAAGTTTTTGACGATATACATATACCTATATTATATAACATTTGTATCTGTTTTTGTATAAATATTAATATAAATTTACATATTAGTGTTAAAAAAAATGGCGCTCGACATTTTGCCGAGCGCCATTTTGTATATTAATTTATACTTCTTTTTTCTTCTTTTCTGGATCATCATCACCAGTGCTTGGTGTTGTTTCTCCTTCGGTCGGAGCTGTAACACCACCTCCCTCTGTGTTGTCAGGAGTGCCGGTTGTTCCAGAAGTATCATTTTTACCAGAAGAACGACCTAGAGGATACTTGCCATTATTTACATCATCTAGCAAACTCTTCATATCATTTTCCAAATCATTGTATTCGCTAGAATTGTTGTATTTATCCAATTGTTGTTTTAAGTCTTCTTCTGAACCTTCATAGACAGAACCATCAGCATTTTTGTAAACAGTGCTTCCATCTTCTCCGGTTGTTTTTGTAACAGCGTTACCGTCTTTGTCTGTATACAAGAAGTTGCCATCTTCATCTGTTTTTGGGTATCCTCTTTGAGCAAAGACTTCATCAAGTCCTTCGTAATCGCTGCCATCAAGGTTTTCGTAAACTGGGTTGCCTTCGTCATCAACCATTAATGTGCCATCTTCGCCCATTCTTTGGCGTAGTTGTGCTCCATTAAGTGTTGTAAATAGTGGTCTACCTTGTTCATCTGTCATTTGTATAGCTTTAGAAGCTTCTAGGAATGAAGCGTCGCCACCCATACCACAACCATAGTTGTGTGTTGTTTCTGATACAAGGTTCATTACAGTGTAATCAACTTCATACGCCGCTATTGCAGCTAATTGTTGATTTGTTAATTCAACACCTGCTTCTTGCATTTTAAGAAGTTTCTTATATTCAGCCTTGTTGAGCATTGGCAATTCTTGATCTTCACTAAGTTCAAACAATGCTCTAATAGACGCATACATTTGTTGTTGATAGTATTGAACCATATTTGTAATGTATTCACGATATCTAACTTCATCTGTATCAAGACGTTTAGTTACGCTTGTAATTTGACCTTCTGAATTAAATTTCATATTAACTTTTTTCAAGCCTTCTTCTGTGCTAACAACATAATTGCCGTCAGAATCTTTGTATAAGCCTGAAACCATTGTACGTTCAAGAACTTCTGCATCACAATTACCATTACATTGAGAAGGTACGCAAGAACCTGCTTCACCTTGGTGGAATGTTGTTTCCATATCGATTTCATTATCAATGTAAACATCGTTATGAACATTTCCGTCTTCATCTTCGTAAAGATGTTGAACAACACCATATTGAGCATAAACAGATGGGTCATACATACCATCCATAGCTTCAAAGTCAAAGTTTACGTTGAACGTAATCATATCAGCTAAAGCCGGATTTTGTTGAATCATTGTAACCATTTTATCTAAGCCGGTCAATGTGCTTACGGTTACTTCATAATGATCAATACCTGTAGTTGGATCTGTTACAGGAGTTAATGCGTCAATACCATCGATGTTTAAGATATCATCTACAGGAAGACCACCAGAAAGCTCGTATATAGTAACATGAGCATCATTCATGTACCAACCGTACCAATCACCCTTGAAATCACCATCTACATCAAGGTTGCCTGAATATTTAGAGTTACATATAGCAATATAAGAACCGTCAACGCAGCCAACAAATCCACCGGCACGACCTGTTTCCATCAAGAATGATAGATCGCCGTCATCTTCATCATTGTTCCATTTTAGGTTAACATCACTTTCACAATTTGTAATTGTAATGATAGTTTTACCGGATTGACCAATTAAACCGCCGGCAGCTTCTTCATCAAATACAATATTTCCGGATGTGTTACAGTTTGAAATTTTCAAATCTCTTGTTGCAACGCCTTCTCTGGTATTTGTGTCAGCAATAGAGCCAACTAAACCACCCACAAAGTATTTGCCGGAAGCATCAACAGCTGTATTAACATTTGAAATAGAGCTATTTCCTACTTCAATTACATCAAGTCCTTTCATGTAAGAATTATCATTAATAATACCTGCTAAAGGCCCAACGCTTTCGTAACCTGCAACAGTACCTGAAATATCAATATTATCAAATTTTGTACCTCTAGCAGTACCGGCAACGATACCAACTCCGGCAGAACCGCCAATAAAATCGGTTGGTGTAGTAATGTTTGCATTTGTAAATGAAACATTTTCAATTGTTGCATTTTCGGTAACTCCGAAGAAACCTACGTTTTGCGCGTCATCATTTGTAACGTTGATTGTTAAATTATCAATAGAGTATCCATTACCGTTAAATACACCTTTAAATGGGCTGTCACTGTTACCAACAGATTTCCAATCAATACCGCTTAAATCAACATCGCAGCTTAATATGTACTTTCCGTTTAGGTCAATAGCGCCATTTTGGAAAATTTCTAAGAATTGTTCTTTAGAAGTGATATTTGTATATCCTTCTTCTTTTACAAGTTTTTCAACTTCTGCTTGAGAAAGATGTGTAACTTCATCAGTTCCGTCTGCTTTAGCGGCTTTATTAGGGCCATTGGCATTATTAGCTTCTTCAGCCTCGGCAGCTTCTTCAGCTTCTTTAAGAGCTGCATCAGCTTCTTCTAATTCCTTAGTTGCAATATTTAAATCTGAATCAGCTTTATCCAATTCAGCTTTTGCAGTATCAGCTGCTTGTTTAGCTTGCTCGGCTTCTGTTTTTGCAGTATCAGCTTTTTGTTGAGCAGCAGTTGCTTCTTGAGTTTCTTTATCAAGTTGTGCTTGAGCTTCAGTTGCTTCAGCTTGTGCATTCTTTAACTCTTGGTAAGTAGTATTAACCATTTGTTTTGCACTGTCAACAGCCGCTTGTGCCGCAGCAATAGCTTTTTCATCACCGCTAGCTTGAGCAGCACTCAACTGACTTTGAGCATTTGATAATTGAGTTGTCGCATTTTGATAAGATGTTTGTGCGGTACTAACTCTAACATTTGCAGCATTTACTTTCTCCTGTGCCACAGTAACATCTGCATTTTCTTTATCGGCGGCAGCACTAGCTTCAGCATACGCAGCATCTTTTGCAGTAGAAGTTGCAGCTGCTTCAGAGTTCTTAGTTGCAGCTGAATTTTTACTTTCCTCCGCTTTAGCTTTAGCAGCTGCAGATGCTTTCTGGCGAGCGCGAGCTTGCTCTAATGCATCATTTTTACCAGTTACGCCATCAATAGCCATAAAATCTCCTTTCGATAAGTATCATTTTATATATTATATATACTGTATTACGGCATAATTTTTAAAAACTTTAACAGATTTGAAAAAATATTTACAAAAGTTCATATAAAAGATGCAGTACACCTATTTAGATATCGTTTCAATGTTCTGAAAAACTTGATTTTAATGAAAAATAAAAAGTGAAAAATTGTATTAAATATTTTTCTTATATTTTTTGTAGAATTGTTTCGTTTTGAGTGAAAATTGAAGTCCATCTTTACAAAAGTTCACAATTTTAAACAAAAAAGTCAATTTTTCAAAAGTTAAATACTTTATATATACATAAGAGATAACTAAGATAAAGAGAGCAAGCAAACCTTAAAGTATATATCTTTATAGGGCTAGTAAACTTTGTCTTAAATAAAAAGAGAGTACAAAAGATTATATAGGAGTATTTATTATGGCAATTGGCGCAAGAGATTTTATTGACAAATTATTAGTTGAAAAATATGCACAAGAAAAAGTGGACAATCACGACGAAAGTGCTTTACACTCTAAAGTATCTGCGGATGATATGATGAGCGCTATGAATTGTTCTGCTAATAATTTTAGAACTATGTTAGCTTTGAATAACCGCTTAACAATGGTTTGTTACGGTGTTGTTGCTAAATCTGCTAAATATGTTTGTACAGAAGAAGCTGCTTAGGTTTATTTTATAATTGCAGAGTTATCAATAAAACCGCTATAGCCAAATTTCGCTAATTCGTCTATTGTATAAATTTTTCTGATTAGCCCGTCGCGCCTGTTAACTTCTTTGAATTCACCGATTTCCTGATTGCCAATTACTCCTTCAGCTTTTGTTTTTACAACAACTCTATCACCATCAGGTGGGACAACGCTAATATTTGCATTACCTTCGATTACTGTTACCGTACCATTTTCTTTGTCGACAGATTCAATTATTCCTATATGACTGGATTCATATTCTGAAATTCCGCTTTTGCCATTAACTTTAGCTGCAAATTGGGCTTTCCAAATAATGTAGTCACCTTCGTGCATACTGTTTAATTGCTGTTTAATTTGCGCACTTCTTTCATTGCGTTCGTCTTTGTAATTTGCAGCAGTCATTTTGGTCGTATGAATCTTTTTGTAAGTTTTATTTTCTTCGCCCCAATCAACGAACTGCTGAACATATTTTTTATGCGGACCTATGTCCATTCCAGCTTCTTTCGAGATAGAACTTACTGTATGTGCGCACCATTGATGAGCAGGATTTCCACCCTTACCTTTTACCATGCGCATTTGAGTTTTAGACTTATTTTCTGCTGATAAATTTGTATATTCTTGTGGTGTAACTTCTTGGAGTCCCAAATATTTTTGTGCTGTATTTAAAAGATTTGTTTTGTGCTTCTCAATATACATTAAATCCATTGTCTTTTTGCCAAATGGTGTTCTAACTCCATTTATGGAAGCAATATTGGCAGTCTTTCTTACTTGTGCAGCTCCAATCTCTTTCATTGTTTTGTCAATATAAGATTGAATATCTTTGATATTATTCAGATTTTTGAAAGATTTAATATTAATATTAAGCGACTTAGCTTTTTCGCTAAGCGGCTTGCAAATATAAGTTTTGATATCATGCAAACTTATAAAAAATTCTTTAGATAGAGCTTCTGCCAAAGATTCTTTAGGAGAAAGCTTTGAATACTCTTTTAGTATATCATATACGTTGTCAGCATTGATTCTGTTAAGAGTATTTTGGGTGTTTTTAAACCAGCTTATACCTTCAATATTATGATACAAATCACTGGCTAATTCTTTGCCGGAACGAACCGTGACTATGTTTTTAAGAAATTTCTTTAAATCATAAGTTACTGTTTTGAGTTTTGAAGGTAAGTTTTTTAAAACCTTTTCTAAATCAGCGTCGGAAATATCGCCATTTTTTTCAAGGCTCTGTAATTTGTCAAAAACTAATTTTAGCTCATTATCTGATAAGTTGTTGTCTTTGTTCTTGTCAAAAAAATCAAATAGCAATTCCAAATTCTTGTTAGTGAGGTTCAAATCTTCTTGATGTATATCAGAAGACGTAAGCTTAATATTATTGTTATTGTTAACTTGCATAAGATAATAACCTCACATCACTTTTCTTTATGTTCTATATAACGGCATATTTTGCTAAAACTTTAGGAAATTGAGGATGATTGTTACAAAAGTTTACAGTGGGGGATGGGGTAAGTTCAAGAAGCAATCGCAACACTAAAATATTGAAGTTTTTGTTTGGGTGTAATATAATTGAGGATTTTCATCGGTCTTTTCAATTATACTTACAAACTTGTAAGTATAACTACAAGCAAAAATTATTTACCCCTTAATCCAATCTTCAACATATGCGATTTCTTCTTCTGTAATTGTATCAAAATCAGTTCCTTTTGGGAAGAACCTTCTAATTAATCCATTGATATTTTCCACTGTTCCTTTCTCCCAGCTGTGATATGGCTTACAAAAATATGACTTAATGTTAAGCTTTTCACTTTACTTTCAAACTTGAAATTGTTACTACAAACCTGATTTTCTATATCTATTCTATTAGGTATATTTTTACCGGTTCCAATGTATGAAAATCTGTTGTTTTTCTTTGATTTTCTACCTTGTTTTCTTCTAAGCAAGTACTTTCTCAATCCCTTTGGGGAGGAATAAATGTATATATAGAGAGTTTCATGTGAAACTTTCTCACAAAAGCGTTCTTGCAATAAATGACTTATTATTGCGGGAGAGTAACCATATTGCAAATATTTTTCTACAAAATCTCTAACATTTCGTTGTTTTAAAATCGATTTTTGTTTTTTGTGTGAGTTTTTCCACAATTCTTGAACTTTTTCATGCGTTGTTGAAGCAATGTAGTTTCCTCGAAATTTATCTGTTTGAACTCTATTTAATTCTCGAGAAATTGTACTTGGACTTCTACCTAGTATTCTTGCAATGCTACGTACGCTTTCACCACTTGATTGTAATACGCTAATTTTACTTCGTTCCGCCAAACTTAGATGTTTGTTGCCTTTCATTTTTACTAATTCCTTTCTGTATTGATTCTACTATACTTGAGGACTTAGTGTTGCGATTACTTCTTGAATCCATTTATAAACAATGCAAAAAAATAATCTCTATCAAAACATTTATTTAATGCAATAAAAAAAGAACCTGATAAAATCAGGTTCTTTTTTGTAATATTTTTATTAATCTACAGTTTTTGTGGATTTCTCAATGGAATTAATCTATCCAAATCGGAGTTTACACTAAAGTAGAATCTTGCTGTATTTTCGTTATAAGAACGACCTAGTGGGAAGCCTACACCGATTTGAGCAGTTAACCAATCTGTAAAGTTGATATATGTACCAAAACCAACTGAATGTAAGAATGATTGTGGGTAATTATAGATATTGCCGTTTTCACCCAACCAGCCCCAATCATAGAACACTGCTAATTTCAATCTTTCATCAATCTTTTGTGAAATTCTATTCATAAATGGGAATGGGAATCTGTATTCAACAGTACCTGTAACACCATAGTCACCAATCAATTCAGCAGGTTGGTAACCTCTTAATGTGTAAGGACCACCCATTTGCATTTGTTCAGCTGCGAACAATTTGTTTGGTGAATACTGACCGTTAACTCTTACGATACCAAGACCTCTACCAAATAATCTTTGAACACGAGTAGCACCAGCTGTCAACTTGAAGAATGTTGTATCTTGGATAGCACCGTGACCGTCGCCGCCCATACCAAAGTCAAATCCAACATTGCCTAACCAACGACCATAACTGTCATCAGTCATACCGTAGAATCCTGAACGCCATACATTCAAATTATAGTTTGACAATCTTAAAGGATTGCCGCCGATATTAGCTGAAGTATCAGCATTTACATAATCATAACCTGTATAGAAAATCAAATCAGACTTTGCTGTTTGAATAATTGGTTGAGTTAATTTAAAGAAATAACTTTGTGCGTTACCTTTCACATTTAAGTTCTTGTAAGGGCCACCCAATCTTACGTGAGAGTCAGAAAAATCAAATGACAATCTAGTACCATAAGATGATACCGGAAGTGAATATCCTGCCATCCAACCGGTAGCTCCAGACGATAAGATTGTACCGCCATATATTTTATCGCCCAAACCGGTCAAATTATCCATACCAACTAGGAATGAAACTCTTTGAGCACCGGTATAAGAACGACCGTAGTCATCATATGAAAAGTTCAAGTTAACAGGAAATCTGTCACGAACATTCAACGTAATTGTTGTATTTTCATCGCCTTCCGGTTGTCTTTCAACTTCTGTTTGAACTTGAACATAATCTTCTCTGTTTATTTCTTTCATAGCTCTTTGAAGGTTTTTAGCATTAAATACATCGCCTTCTCTCAAGCCTGCTTTACCCATAATAATGTGTTTCAAGTACCATTCACGAGTCCATTTTTCACCTTCAATGTTCATCTCGCCAACTTTACTTTCAACAATTTTGATAGTCGCAACACCATCCACAATTCTTTGAGGCGGAACTGTTGCATATGAAGTCAAATAACCTTTTGCACGATAATAGTTAGTTACCTTTTGGCAAACTTCTAATAATTCATCAAAATAAATATCTTCACCAAGAACTTCATTACCTAATGCTTCTAGTTCTGTTGAAGATATTTTTGTATTGCCTTCAAAATTTATTCTTTGTAACAAGAAGTGAGGGTTATACAATAAACCTTCTCTTGCTTGGTTTTCTTCTACCGTAGCATCATAAATCTGTTCATCCTTGTTTACATCATCAAAGGATTGAATATAGCTCTTGTCTACTTCATAGTGATTGATATTCTGCATTTCAGTCTTGTTGAATGCACCGGGGTTATATCCGCCAACTTCAGCCTGCATAGGAAAAACATCTGCGAAAGCTTTTGGCATCATCAAAATACAAAATAACGCTAATGCGTAACTTATCTGTTTCTTCATAGTTTCCGTATTCCTAAATTTTCATTATTGGGTCGTAATATTATTGTACTATTGACATTATATTTCAATTAAAAACCCAAAACAAATTTTTATTGCCAATTTGTTACAAAATATTAACCAACGTATAACCTATTTTAACTCATTTATTACAATTTGTAAAGATGTATATATAAAAGCGTTATAAAAATAACCGAATGTGGAATTAATTTAGTATATACAAGAGTATAAAATCGTTACAATTTGTAACTAAAAAAATTGCTATAAAGAAAGGAGTGTTTATTTGGCATTAGCAATCAGTTCAATTGGTTCCTCATCGTATACTGATGCGGAGTATCAAAGGATACTTCAAGAGCTGATGCGACTTGGCATTGCACCAAGCGGGAACAAATCTGTTGACAAAAATAAGCTTGAACAGGCTAAAACAGAGCTTATTCAAAAAATTCAAACTCGAAACAACGAAGAAGAAAAGCAATCCTTACAAGTGCAACCGCTAGAAGGTGTACAAGATACACAAGATTCTAAACGAGCACAAATGGAAGAGCAGCGGCTTGGAGCAATGACTTTGGCAGAATTAAACAGAATGTATTTTGGAATATAATTTCATCAAAGAAGTTTTTTGCCATCTTGATAAATATTAAGAATTTTTCCTGTAGCATCCTTAATAGTTTCTCTTGTGTAATTACAATTAGGGCTTGTTACTGAACAAAAAATTTCTTTTATACAATGAACTCCTTCTTTCATTTTATCCGTAATAGTTCTTGTATACTCTTGACTTTTGTTTTTATAATATTCCACCATTTTATTTGGCAAATACGTATATTCCTGAGTATCAAGCAAATTCCCTTCAACATCAAAATGTTGTACTTTTAAAAATTTATCTGTTTGTGCATCCAATTCTTTGTTAACTAACAAGATATTATCATCGGAATATTCTCTAGAATATTTAATTCTACCGACTTGATAATTTTCTATTCTATTTCCAAACGATATATTATCAATTTTCATAAAAAAATTATAACATACAAAAACACAAGGCAGATTTTCCACCTTGTGCTTTTTTACATATTTTTATATCAAATTTTATTTCTTATAAGAAATGAAATCCAAAATACCATTAATAAATGTTAATGGATGGACAGGACATCCTGGGATGTACAAGTCGATTGGATATTTATCCAAGAATTCTCTATTCAATTTAGAAGAATTTTGGAACACACCGCCTGAAATTGCACAAGCACCTGCAAGAATTACAATTTTTGGATCCGGTGTTGCTTTATAAGCATCTTCTAAAGCCCAAGCCATATTTTCTGAAATAGGACCTGTTATAACCAAACCATCAGCGTGTCTTGGTGATGCTACAAAATTAATACCAAATCTGCCCATATCGAAGTTACAGTTTGAACAAGCGTTCAATTCCATTTCACAACCATTACAGCCGGCAGCAGAAACTTGTCTAAGCTTCAAAGATTTTGAGAAAACTCTTTTAATTTCTTTTCTAGCTTCTACTGCAACTTTTTCAAAATCTTCCGGTGTCATATTTTCTGTAACAATTAATTTATTTCTATCTGTAGAAGATAGTTTATAATAGTTACTAAATTGTACAGATTGGCATTTGCAAGCACCACACAAAGTACATTTTCCCATATCAATTGATAATGGATTTGCCTTTAGTGCGCCTGTTGGGCAAACACTTTCGTCTACATCACCGCATTGTTTCAAAATAGGAAATCCTCTGAATTGGCTACGCATTGGAGCGTTTGGAATGTCAGGAATAAATTGATTTCCTTGAAAATATTTTAGTTTTAATGTATCTAGCATAATAAATTCCTTTTTCTTAGTCTTTAGGTCCTTAAGTCGCTAAGTCGCTAAGTTCTTTATAAATATTTTAATATGAACTTAACGTCCTAATGCCTTAACGACTTAAAAACGTCCTATAAGTCATTTCCGCAATATGACAAGTTGAAACTCTTGTTACATAGTGGGAAGTCAGAAACACCATTATTTCTAACAGCCATTGCAAGCATATACCAGTTAGTAAATGATGGGTCTTTCATCTTGTATCTCAAAAGTTCACCATTTGCACCGGTAACACCAATATGAACAACTTCACCTCTCCAGCCTTCTGTCATAGAAACTACAAAAGAATTTGGAGCCAAGTTTTTGTTTGGAGTTACTTTCAATGGTTCAGCTTTGTATTCTTTAAGTTTTGCAAGAAGTTTTTTAACAATCTGCATTGATTGCTTAATTTCTTTATATCTAAGCTTAAATCTTGAATGAACATCACCGGTTGCCTTGAACGGTTTAACAACATCAAGAGAAGTATACCATTTGTCGTTAAAATCGAATCTTGAATCAATATCAACACCAGATGAACGAGCAGCCATACCAACAGCACCTAATGATTTTGCTGTATCTTGACTTACAACACCGGTTCTTTCCATTCTGGAAATACAAGAAGGAGCTTTTAACATAACTTTTGTAGTTCTATCAACTGTCTTAGCAACACCTTCAAGCATAGTAACAATTTTTTCAGCCATTTTTTCATCAATATCGAAGTTTACACCACCAACATCAATCAAACCACGACCAAAACGGCTTCCAGAAATTTCCAACATTGTATTGATAACAAGTGTTCTTGTAATACCAAATATTGAAGCACCCATCATATATGCCATATCACCACCGATTGCACCCAAGTCACCGATATGTATAGCCATTCTTTCCATTTCTAAAGCTACACGTCTAATTATTTGAGCCTTTGATGATACTGCCGTATTTGATAATTCTTCCATTGCTTGAGAATAAGCCATATTGTAAGCAATTACAGAATCGCCGCATATTGATTCAGCAAGTCTATTGTTATAAGTTTTGCAATTTTTAAGAATTTCTTCAACACCTCTGTGTTGGTATCCTAGCATAATTTCCAAGTCATATACTTTTTCACCTTGGCACATAAATCTAAAATGCCCAGGTTCAATTACACCAGCGTGGATTGGTCCAACTGCAACTTGGTGAATATCTTCGCCTTGCATTTCAAAGAAAGGATACTTATCTTGATTTGCTCTAACAGGCTTCAACCAAGGGTGGTGAAGAGGTTCAATACCAAACTCTTCATAAAATTCTCTTTCAAAAATATGAAAAGCAGGAAATTTTTGCGTAAATGATTCATATGATTTCACATCAGGAGTAAACAAAGTAGATGTTACATATAGTTTACCAACTTTATCGTCAGCCATAACCACGTACAATCTTACATTTGCGAACTCTTGTTTACCAAAGAATCCGATAACACGCATTTTCATTTTTTCAACATCAGCCTTGATATCATCCAATGATATTGTTGGAATATCAAGAGCGTTGATTTTTCTATCATTTTCAGTGATTATCCAATTCATAATTACCTTCTTTATCTTACATTCTTTTATTTATCTATTAAAATCCTTGTACAGCAGCTTCAATCATTGTAACAAGTCCTTCCGGCATATAAATACCGATAAAGAACGCTACTAAAAGCATTACAATTTGAGGAGCGTACATTGTCCAAGAGAATTTTTCTGTTGAAACTTGATGTGCATCTCCTTCTTTGTGAGAAGAGAATGCCATTCCAATAACTGCTTTACCCAAACCGAATAAAACAATTGTTAGTAACAACAAGAATAATACACATTGGATATAGTGATGTTTAATAAACATTGTTTTTACCATCATAAATTCACTGATGAACAATACTGATGGTGGAAACGCTGTAATACCAGCAAATGATGCAATCCATAGCCAACCAGTTTTTCTATCATTTTTCAACAAACCAGTAACAGATTTAATTTTCTTTGTATTGTATCTTTCAAGAACGTTACCAGAAGTTAAGAAGAATGAAGCTTTGATTAGAGAGTGACCAATCAAATGAATCATAGCAGCCAACATACCGATTCCGCCCATTGCAGTACCGATTGCTAAAATACCCATATTTTCAATAGAAGAATATGCAAGCATTCTCTTATAATTATTAATATGATAAACAAATACTGCTGTCACAAACAAAGATAAGAAACCCATTGCCAAAAGCATTATTCTTGCATAACTGTCACAACCAGCCAAAACCATAATTCTGAATACATTCAAAATCATTAAGAATGCAGAGTTCAAAAGTGCTGCTGATAACAATGCTGAAATTGGAGATGGAGCTTCTGCGTGGGCATCCGGTAACCAGAAATGTACAGGAGCCAGACCCATTTTTGTACCAATACCGAATAATATAAATACAAATGACAATTGAAGCCAGAAATGATTGAACAACGGTGCGTTGTTATATAATTCGCTGAAGAACAAAGTATTCAAGCTGCCTGTTGCAACTGTCATAAGAATTATACCAACAAATGCTAAAGCAATACCAATTGAACAAATAAATACATATTTCCAAGCAGCTTCAATTGAATGTTTTGTTTTGTGGAAATAAATCAAATATGCACTTGCCAAAGTTGTACCTTCAATAAATACCCAAGAAGCACCTAAGTTTGTACTTAAAACTGCACCTGTCATTGAAAATACGAAGAACAATACCATATAAGTATAATGTCTTAGTTTTCTTGTTAAAGAGCTGTCATTTTTAGTGTAACCATTGTTATAAATTGCTACTGCTAAAAATACGATTGACATTACCATCAAGAATATTTTGTTTGTATCATCAACCGCAAAGAACTTGCTTGGCTGCCACATAGGTAAAAAGTCTTTTCCCATGCAGAATGCAACTGATACAACGAAATGCAATATTGCATATAAATTAATCATTAAATTGTTTAAGAATTTGCTCTTAAATAAGAACAATATTAGACACGCTAAAAGCGGAAATAATAAAATTAAATTAATCATTGTACTCGTAATCCTTCAAATCTGATAATTGTGAAACTTCCAAATCGTCAAATTCATTGTTAATTTCTTTAACTAACATACCTAAGATGAATACGGCGATAAAGATATCAAGTAAAACACCCAAGTTTACGATAATAGGCATTTCTTTTGCAACAGATAATGATAACAAGAAAATACCATTTTCCATTGTGATAAACCCGATAACGTTTGATAAAACTTTGTGTTTAATTGTAATTAACCACAAGCTTGTAATGATAATTGCAATTGATACACCAAAATACATTGGAGCTACCAACTTGAATTGAGGAGCATCAATATTTGCAACCAAGAAACCTGCAAATAAGATTACACTTGATATAAACAAACAGTAAAAGTGAGGAATGTTAGCATCCGTATCTCTGTGTGCTTGTGTTTTCTTAACAACTTTCTTTAAGAAGAAAGGAATTACAAACGCTTTTACTATTAATGTTTCGACTATTACAAATAAAAATCCTATGATATGGTGCATATTTGCGAAGATTGCTTCCGGACCAGAAATCATTGTCCAGTTGAACCAAGGTTCTTTTGCAAACCCTGACAAACATACAAAGAACAACAACCAACCTTGAGCCACAAGCATATTTACGTGCGCTGCCAAACGGCTTGTTGCTGCAATGTATATCATAGATAAACCTAATAAAATTATAAATATGTTTTCCATAATATTTACCTTTAAACTACCTTTTTCGATTTAAGTTTAGTGATAAATAGTGCAATTAAAATTGCACTATTTATCAGCCTCCATATACTCTATAAGTAACTAGAGCAAGAATTAGAAGTGCTGTCAAAGACATAATGAATATAAATTCAAATACGTGAGTCATTCTGAATCTTGCCATAGATGATTCTACAGTACCGATGATTACTGAAAGAATAAATAGAATTGCAACATAAGCCAAAATAGCTTCTATTCCAACCCAAGAAGCAGGAATAATCAAGTTTGCAATCAAAGATTCAAACAATAACATCTTGATAGCAGATGCCCAAGTAATCAAGCCCAAATCCATACCAGAGTTATCAAGAATCATAACTTCGTGAATCATTGTTAACTCTAAGTGAGTTGTTGGGTCATCTACCGGAACTCTGCAGCCTTCGATTAAAAGCATTATAAATAATGTAACTGCCAAAAGAATTATGATAAGAACACCATAAACACCGGCATTCTCAAGAATCATTCTCAAGTTTCCAAAAGAGAAATGACCGGTCAAGGCAACAACAGATGCCATAGCTATGAAAAATGCAGGCTCAACAATTGTTGAGAAGCAAGCTTCACGAGCTGCGCCCATTCCTTCAAAACTGCTTCCTGTATCCATTGCGGAAAGTAAAGCAAAGAATTTACCCAAACTTAATGAATAAGCAAAGATGATAAAAGCACAAGGTACATTCACGATTGAAATACCACCTGCCATTGGAACAAATAATGCTGCAAATATTGTTGTCGCAAAACCAACTACAGGAGCAAACTTAAACACCCAAGAAGTCGTTGTACTAATAACGAACTCTTTTTTCATAAGTCTTAAGAAATCCCATAAAGGCTGCCAAATACTTACACCTTTTCTTCCGGCAAAGAATGCCTTTGTTTTCTTAATTACGCCTACCATCAAGAATGGAGCAATTAAAAGAATTAATATATTTATTAATCCATAAAGTGAATTCTTTTTAAGAATCAT
>CABQIM010000037.1 GCA_902464375.1 uncultured bacterium
GTTTGCTTTCCTTTTATTCCTGAAAAATTTGTAGAATTTACTTGATTAACTTGCATGCCTTACTCCTTTTTTCTTAGTAAAACCTGTAAAAATTTTTTTTGCTATCAAATTATACTAAAAAGCTCTCCTTTTTTTTAAGAAGAGCTTTTTATAATCCAATTATTGATGAAACTATACAGCGTAAACACTAACCTGTTTTCTATCACGTCTGTGAGCTTCAAATTTCACTTGTCCATCAATAAGTGCGAACAAAGTGTCATCAGAACCGATACCAACATTGTTACCAGGGTGAACTTTTGTTCCTCTTTGGCGAATGATGATATTACCGGCTTTAACCATTTCTCCACCGAACTTTTTAACGCCTAATCGCTTCGCTTCGGAATCACGACCGTTACGGGTGGAACCCATACCTTTCTTATGTGCCATTTTTATTCTCCTTTTATTATTTTATTTAATCGGTTGCCTTTTATTATATTTCAAACTATCGGTCAACCTTATTGGTGCAATTCCTGCTGGATATACACCGATTCAAACTATTCTTCTGAAGCAGCTTCTGCTTTAGCTTTAGAAGCAGTAGTTCTAATTTTGTTAATCATTACTCTAGCAAAGCCTTGTCTATGACCTTGTTTTTTTCTGTAACCTTTTTTAGGTCTTTGTTTGTAAACGATAATTTTCTTAGCGCGGTCAGTTTTAAGAACTACACCTTCAACTTTTGCGTTAGCAACGTATGGTTGACCAACTTTTGATTTTTTGCCGTTTACAATCATAACAACTTTATCAAAAACAACCTTAGCGTCTTTTTCTTCGCCTAACAATTCAACGTCAACATAACGTCCTTCTTCAACTTGGTATTGTTTACCACCTGTTTCGACTATTGCGTACATTGTATTTCCTTTCTTTTTGAGGAATCGTAGAACAAAACTTGTTCATTTAAACACGATTAACCTATCTAATACACTATTTATATTACTATTTGTAACACAATACCTGCAATACTGTCAACATGCCAGCTTTAAATTTGTTTACATACTTGACACGTCAATCCACCCCATCAGATTTTTCTACATTTTTTTGTGTAACACTTTGTTAAAATTTGTTGGTTTTGTATCAATTTGTCATTAATAAAATACTTTATATAACTGTGTAGTAGTATTTTAGTGTGAAATATTTTAGATGAATTTTTCGTACAATATTCCGATATTTAATAATATTAATATCCCAAATGTTCAATTCCGTTCGAGCGGGCAAATTGTCACCACTCCGCAAGAATTACGCAAGGATTCTTTTAATTCAAATCCTTTGTACGATAATTTTGTCGACAAAAATACGCTCACACAGATTGCAAAAACAAATCCAAAAATTATGGAAATTCTTAGAGCGAACGATATTAAACTCAATGTTAATATGCCGGAACTTGAAAAACTTAAATACGGGCATTTGATGGATACACGTGTTACGGCTGCAAAAATGTATTCGGCACTTCCGCCTGATATGAAGGCTCAGGTAAATTTGATAGATTTGCAACAAGCTGCAATGTTGCATGATTATGGCAAAGTTCTTATTCCTGATAAAATTTTAAATAAGAGCGGTGGCTTGAATGAAAAAGAAAAGCGGATTATGAATCAGCATTCAGAACTTGGTTATGAATTATTAAAAGACCAAGGTGTAAATAAAAATGTGCTTGAGTTAGTAAAATATCACCATCAAAAACCTGATGGCAGCGGGTATCCCGTGATTACGGATAATTATGATCCTAAGAATGTTTCTGCTCAAATATTGGCTACAGCGGATAAGTATTCAGCTTTAAGAGAGGAGCGGAGTTATAAAGATGCGCTCAATCGTGATGAAGCTTTGAATATAATTAAACAAGATGTTCAAACAGGAACAATCGAGCCGGAAATTTACAATGCTTTGGAAAAGACTGTGTAAAATTAACCATTTACAACTTCAAACAAGGCATTTACGACTGTTGGGTCCCATTTTATGCCGGCTTCATCTTTAATAACCTTCAGTGCTTCATCTTTTGCCATTGCTTTTCTGTATGACCTATCAGAAGTCATGGCTGTATAAGCGTCAGCTACAGCGATTATTCTAGAGCCGAATGGGATTGAATTGCCTTTCAAGCCTTCCGGTTCACCCTTTCCGTCCCAACGCTCTTTGTGGTAATGGATATATGGGATTACTTCTGATAAGAAATTTATATTCATCAACAAGTTTACACCAACATTAGGGTGATTTTGTAATTTTTCCCACTCTTCCTTAGAAAGTTTGCCCTTATTTGAGAACAAAGATTCCGGAAGTGTAATTTTACCTATGTTTTGCAATAGGCCTGCATAATAAATCAAATCCGTTGTTTTTTCATTCAAGCCTATTTGTTTACACAATTTTCTTGATAAATCCGCTGTGTTTTGAGAATGTGCAACTTTATATTGTCCTTTTTCATCCACCGCTTTTGCAAGTTTTTGAACAAACGCTTGTTGTTGAACTCCTAAATCTCCTATTAGCGCAGTAAGTTCAGCTCTCTTGTGCTGCAAGTCTTCTGCAAAAACTTCTTCATCATTGATTAAAGAGTCTGTTTCTTCAATAGTTTTTTGAAGGTGCATAGAAGTTCCGAATAAGCGTCCGATTGTTTCCAACAAGTCCATATATGCGCGCTTAATCATTTTTTCTTTATAGTTTTCAATAACAATTACACCCACAATATGTGCGTTGTTATGCATTGGTACAATTGCTAGTGATTTTACATCATATTCTTTTAATTCATATTTAGGTACGAAGCTATCAATCTTAGAAACGTCCTTGATTTGAACTTTTTCTAATGTGTTAAACGCTTTAACAACGATTGATTTGTCGTCAGCAGAATATCCAAGTTTTTTTGCATAAATGTCTTCGTCAAAATCGATAGAAGAACCTACAAGACCCAAAATTTTGTTATCAAAGCTCAAACCTTTTGTAAATTCTTTTGTTAAATAAATATGGCATGCGTCCACGTCCAAAATTTGAGTTAGAGTTTTAGCGATAGAATTGTAAACCACATATTCATCCTGAGAACTGAAACCTAATACGCAAAGAGTGTTGTCCAAAGAGTATATGGAAATAAGTTCTTTCAATTGAGATTTTAGTCTAGCGGTTTTATCTTTGACATCCTTGCCAATTTTATTTGCTAAATCTTCAGATATTAAATATTCAGATACAAAGTCACCAATGTTGAGTGCAAAAATTTCTTCTAGCGGATCATCTTCCATCAAATCCAGTGAACGGCTGAAAAGTGATGCACCCATTTCTTCTTTATCTGTCATAATATTCCTTCCTACATGCGATATTTAAGACTTGTGAGATGAGGTTAATAAAAAAACTCATTCTCTGTATTTTATATAACGGCATAATTTTCAAAAACTTTAATGTTTTTTTCAAATTTTATACTTTAGTTGTAGAAAAGTTATACTAACTGCCTAAAATTAAGGATTTCAACCCTTTACAAATTGTAATATTTTTAGAGGAGATAATAGATTCGTTGGTTATTAATGGATTGCTTCGTCACTAACGTTCCTCGTAATGACGTAGCGCAAGACGACAAGAATACTCCGTCATTGCGAGAAAATCTATGATTTTCGTGGCAATCTATAATTCCACTATTATCTTACTAAACAAACAATTCTATAATTTAAAATACTTTCCTACTAAATTTTTTGCATTTGTTTTTATATAATGGCATGCCTCATAGCAAGGCTTTGTTATCACATCAGATTTTTTAAGAATATCTTTAACTTTGCCACCTTTAAGCTTTCCGACCAAATTGGCTTTATGCGCATAACCTAGCCCGCTAACTACAAGAGCCGCAAGCATGCCGGTTTTAAGAATCTTACCACCAATTGAAGATTTTTCTTCTCCTCGACCTCTGAAATTTACAGTATCTCCAATTTCAACTGTATCAAAGGATGCAGGTTTTACAAGCTGTTTGTTATCATCTACAGCAGGACGTTTTCCAACACTACCGGTTGTTTCACCACCACGACAAAATGCTACATTATAACTATACATGCTAAACCTCCACAGAGCTTCATTACACTTCTACATGGTTAAAAACATGTTTTTTGCAAAAATTGCGTTTCTGTAACAAAAATTTACATTTTTGAGAATTACTACTTTAAGCTATTCCTCTTATCTTGCAATTGTTTTTGGATACACTTTTGTGCAATAATATCTCTGATATTTTCCGGCATGCTATAAAAATGAAAAGCTGCTTTGATATTTTCTCCTTCAATATCGAAACGGACAAATTTGGCTTTAACACGAATATTTCTATCTTTAAAATCTATTTCTATTTCAACTTTTTCCGGAATATTGTATTTTTTATCAAGGCATAATCTTATGCCGCTAGCTGAAATGTCGTATATATTGCAATTTATTTTTGCTTCCGGAGTACAAAGAGTGGCTTTTTCGTCCATTCGAACTCTAAAGTATTCTCTATTTTGCTGATAGTCAATACCTTGAGGGGTTTTGAGGGTAAAAAACATGTAAGGCTCTTTGTATTCAATATATATGAGTTCTGTCTTTGTTCGGTAAAGTCCATTTTCGCAAATAAAACTCAATGTCACATCTTGCGGCGTTCTTATGTTTATAGGATTTTCCTGCTTGGCGCAAACATATATTTGCCTATCGTTGATGTTACGAATTGCAGCTTTTAGACAATGTGCACTGTTTTCTCTATTTTTGTACACCATTTTTACATATTTAATATCATCAAGATTTAAGCTAAAATTCATAAAATACCTTATTTCTTTGGACTCACGAGTTTATTTCCACTCAATTTGTAAGTACCTATTTTCTTGCCTTTGTCGTTATATTGAACAATTGTCCCATCTTTTCTTTTTTTAAAAGTTCCGGTTGGCAAACTTTGCATTTTTTGTGTTTGATACTGCGGATATTGTTGTTGTGTTTGGTTTATAGGATATTGCCCTGCAAAAGCCGTGGATGTAAAACATAATATAAATACAATATAAATAAATCTTTTCATAAATTTATTATAACATATTTTTCTTGTATAATTTTGTTATGAATGGTGTAATATTTGATTTTAACGGAACTTTATATTGGGATTCCAAACTTCATTATGAAGCTTGGGAAGAATACTCTAAAATGATTAGAGGAACAGCTTTTACGTACGAAGAAATGCGTGATAAGATGTTTGGGCATACCAACGAGGATATTATTGAATACGCAATCGGCAGAAAACCTTCTAAAGAGATGGTTGAAAAGTATGCAAAAGAAAAAGAAGCTGTTTATAGAAAAAGATGTTTATTGGATCCGGAAAACTTTAAACTTGCTCCTGGAGCAGTTGAGTTTCTGGATTTCTTGAAAGAAAACAATATTCCGCGTACTATTGCGACTATGTCCGAGTGGGATAATGTTGAATTCTATATAAAAGAATTTAATCTTGCAAAATGGTTTGATTTGGATAAAATCGTTTATTCGAATGGTAAAATCCCAGGAAAACCTGCTCCTGATATTTTCTTGATTGCAGCAGAAAAAATAGGCTTGAATCCTAAATATTGTCTTGTTTTTGAAGATGCAATTGCAGGAATTAATGCTGCAAAATCTGCAGGCATCGGCAAAATTATTGCAGTAGATTCTATGGAACCGGTAGAGTTTTATCAAGGTATAGAAGGATTATCCGCTATTATTACAAACTTTAATGAAGTTGATAGAAATATGTTTCAAACACCTTCTATGTCTGTGTAGATAAAATAGCAAGTTCGTAACAATACCCCTCACCCGCATTCGTATGACTCACACAGTTCGTCTACGACTGCTCCCTCTCCCACAATGGGCGAGGGTTACACTTTGCAAAACTTCGCCTCTAAGCATCTAAGGGTTATCTACTTTTTCCCCCAGATCCAGTTCCAAGCATTTTTTATGCCGTTTCCGACCCAGCTTGCTGCGGAAGCTATGCCTTTGCCGACTGCTTTAATTCCACTCCAAACACCTTTTGCTGCGGGAACAATTGCTTTATTCCAGGCAAAACTTAGCCCTTTTCCTACAAATTTAAAAGCAGGTGAGATTGCTTTGTTCCAAACGAAAGAACAAGCGGAGCCAATTGCACCAAAAACTTTAGGTAAGGCTGGCACTAATGCCATGCCGGCAGCAAATCCAAGTCCGGTTCCAATACCGTAATTAAAACTGTTGCCACCGATACCAAAGCCAAAGGAATTACCGCACATTGGACCAAAACCGTATCCAAAGCACCCAGGGGAGAAGCTGCCTATAGAATTGCAGCAGCCCATTGGACTTAAACTGTTAGTTGAAAAACTGACAGAATGTCCGTCTGCATTTATGGTAGTATTTGTGATTGTTCCAAATCCGAACATGTTTTATCCTCGCTTATATATAAAAAGTATGCATTGTTGAAATAATTGCCTTTATTTTTACATAACTTTACAATGTTGTTTGTAGGCGCAATTTTTATAAGAAAATGTACTTTATATTAATGTAGCAGGTTTAGAAGGTTGAACTATGTCAGTAGGTTTTAATAGTGACATAAATACATATAATCAACAAACGCAGAATAATATGTCGCATGTGTCGACTTCTAATGCGCCGGAATTGATTAACAAACCAATTGAAAAAGTCCAGAATGTAATTTCAAATACGGTTGATACATTTGTAAAAGAACCGCAAGATGAAGAGAAGAAAAAATCTCACAAAGCAGCGATTACAGCCGGTAGTTCTGTGATTGTATTAACAGCCTTGATTGCATTATTAAATCCTCAATTTTCAAGTAAATTTGTTAATAAATTGAAAGGTATGGCGCACAAGGCTAGTGCAAATGTGCAAACTAATAAAGATGATGTTGTAAAAAGTAAGTTTTATAAAGTTTCAGAAAAAGTTTTGCAAAGTGTTGTTGACTTTTTCCAATTTACTAATACAGTGAATGCTACTAAGGATATAGGTTTCAAATGGCTTTGTCAAAGTGAAAAATTTAATGGTGTAAAAAATGAACGTGCCAAGAAAATATTAAAAAAATGTGATTCCGGTTTCAGAAAGGTGATGACACCGGTGCATAATTCTATATCTAATTGGTTTGATGACTTAAGCAAATCTACTGTTTATAAGCATTACAAGAACACGAGAAAAAAATTTAATACTCTAGATGCGATGATGGAAACTTATAAGAAAAAATTAAGTCCTGCTGAACAAAAAGCTTTTGAACAGAAACTTGCTGAAATTAAGGCTGTAAGAGGTTATTTTGCTAAAGACATGGTAGGAGAAAGACTTGCAGTTCAAGAAAAAGCGATGTCAAATTTAGAAAAAGATTTTAATGACAAACTTGTTAACGGGTATTTGAAAAAGTTTGAAGGGATAAAATCAAAAGGTAGTTTTAAAGATAAGATGAGCCATAATACGAAACTTATAAAAGATAACATGTCATTCTGGGCAGAAGATATTATGATGCCAACACGTGATAATTTGGAGCAAAATGGTGCGAAAGTTGTAGATGATTTGATTGGTGATGGCAAAGGAGTAAAAGGTAAATACAACGAGTTGATTGATATACTTGCACCACACATAAGTTCGGAAGAAAAATCAATTTTAGAAGATAGCTTGAGAAAAGCCGGTAAAAAGCTTAGAAAAGCTAATAAAAGTGAATGTGTAGAATACTTTGATAAAAAACGAGATTTGGTTCTTGGAGGCGCTCCAACGGATATTTTAACCGGAATCGGTATGGTAGGTTTGAGTGGTGTTGCAGTAAGTACGGCAGATACAAAACAGGAACGTGTTTCAAGAGCCCTAACACTTGGCTTCCCAGCTATTGCCGGTATTGGAACATCAATGGCAATGACGGCAATGTTATTTTCCGGTGTTCAAGGTATGATTTATGGTTCTTTGGCCAGTGTTGGCTTAAGTAAATTGGGTAGTGAAGCTGATAAGATTTTAAATCCTAAAAAAGATACAGTTTTAGCACAAAATAAACAGCAAAATACACAAGCGGAGGTAAAAAATGCTTAACGTAATTTTTCAACAATTTTTAGAACATTTTTTCTCAATGTTTCGTAATCCGTGTTATTGTCGAGTTGAAAATTCCAATCCTGAATATTATCAAGATCAACTTCTGTAACATCGTTTTCCCCGATAAGTTTGCCGCCACGAGCTTCTCTGGTTTCTCGTGATGCGTTTACGCGTATTGAAATTGCTCCTGCTTTTTTAAATACTTCGTATTCATGCTTGATTCTAACGTCTGTTACAACAATATTACTTTCTTGCGCTATAATTTTTTCTAACCAATAATCCGGACTCTGCTGACGTCCCCAATTCCCTAAGTCTATTAAACCTTGACGGTATTTTGGTTTATTGGCTTCGATTTCTTCATAAGTTAAATTATGTTCTTTTGCATATTCAAGCTTAATAATGTCGCCCATAGCACAGCGTCTGAATTCCGGCATTGCTTCCATAAGGATTTTTGCCGCAGTATCTTTGCCGGAATATTGTTTTCCTGAAAAAATGATAATTTTATTTCTCATCTTGTATTCCTTATTGTTTCAGAAGGTCATTAAGTCGCTAAGTCGTTAAGTCATTAAGTTCGTTTAAGAATTTTAGAACGTAAGCGATTCTAATGAACTTATTCTCTTATATTTCCTACAGCCATTTTCTGCGCAACCTTGTAATCACGTATTTACGCTGCATATCTTGGATTGCATAGTCAATATTTTCTTTCAATTTTTCAGAACTTTTACCCTTTTTCATAGCGATTCCGTAAGGTTCTTTGGTATATCTTTTAGGCAAAAGTTTTACTCCTTTATCTTCATATGCAAATCGGCTTAAAATTGTGTCATCAGATGTTAGAGCGTCAATCTTACCGGTTTTTAGAGCCTCGTATGCAGTTCTGTAATTTCTGAATCCGATAATGTTAGCAGTTGGAGCAAGGCTTAACATATTTTTTTCAGCTGTCGTACCAAAGACAACACCAACATTTTGTCCGGATAAATCCGCAAGAGATTGAATTCTGCTATTAGAACGCACCAAGAGTGCTTGACCGGCAGTATCATAAGGAATTGAGAATATTAGAACTTCTTCTCTTTGCTTTGTAATTGTCATTGTTGCGATTACAATATCGACTTCTCCTGTTGATACTTTCAGCATTCTATTGGCAGGAGAAACAGGATAAAATTCTACTGCGTTAGGAGATTTTAGCAGGTATTGAGATAAATATCGTGCTAAATCTGCATCATAACCCTGCACTTCCCATTTATCGTCAAAAAAACCAAATGGTTTGGAGTCTGTATTAATGCCAACCTTAATTTTACCGCGTTGTTGAATTGCTTCATAAGTATCTTTGTCTTCGTATTTTTCGGGTGCAAGAACAAAAATGTAGAATGCAACCATTAGTAAAAATATTATTGTAAGAATTATGCCGAGTTTTTTCATATATTATATACTCAATTTTGGCTTTCTACCGCAAGATTTATCTTCATCACAAAAACCTAGTCTTTCACATTTTGGCACAAGGTATGATTTTAACCAAGGTTCTGCTTTAACAAGTTCATCACACATCATTTTAACCATTGTTCTGATTTCATACTGTGCTCTTGTACAAAGTCTTAAGTTGGCAAGGTGAATCATTTCTCTCAAGTTCAAGCTTGCAACAATAGATGTTGATGCTGCATTTGGAAGTACTGCTCTTGCATCTTCTGCCGGGATTCCGGCTTCTGTAAATTCTGTATAAATTTCAGAAATTTTACCCATAAATTCTACAAATTTTGCTTTTAATTCTTCATTTTTTTCGATTGTTGGCGGAATTAGGTAATCAAATTGTCCTTTTTCTTTAACATATCTTTGTGATTTTTGTGAGAAAGACATGTGACGGTGTCTTACAAGCTGATGAGTACAAGCTCTTGAAACATTTGAAATTGCAAATGTAACTTGTATATGCTCAATTACTGAATAGTGACCGGAGCCGACAACTCTTTCAATAAGTTTTAACATTTTTTCTTCATCGTCAGCATTATTGTAAATATTAAACGGCATATCTGCACTATAACAAGTTCTTGCCGCGGTATATATTGTTTTTAACATGTTGTCAGGCTTTGAAATCAAGTGAACAACAGGCTTGTTATTATTTTCCATATATTAATCCTCTTCACACAAATTTTATCTTATCTTATGATAGCATATTTTTTGATAAATTACACACGAAAGTTTTACAAAATAATTGACAAATTGGCTAAAATCGTAAATAATAAAAGAGCAGGGTGGCACTTGCTTAAGGTGCCATTAATCCCTACATTTTAAACAGATTCAATGCTATTGCTAACATGCCTAATGCTAGTGATAGCATTATTAATTTGTCTAAAAGCATTATCCCTCCTTTCATCAGTTTTAGTCCAATTGTAGATTGTCACCGATGAGGAAAGTGTGGATTACTTTTACCCTGCAAATATATTTTATAATAAATTTTCGTTTTTGTCTATAAATTCGATTTTCTACTATTTCTTAATTTCTTTTGTGCTTTGAATAAAAATACTTTGATGGTTGAATAATATCCGATAGCTAGAACTAAAGAGGCTGCGACCCAAGCGATTGGACCTGCATAAAATACACCAAAGTATCCGATTCTTGCAGCCAAATAAATTGCAGCAAAAGCCCTCATTAACAATTCACCAATTGATGCAAGCATAGGTATAACAGCTCTTCCAAGTCCTTGAAGTGCATTTCTGTAAATGAAAATCTGAGCCAAGAAAAAGTAAAATAAAGAACTTCTAAATAGATAAGCGTGCGCTATACTTACGATATTTTCATTTTGATATCCGACAAAAATTCTAACTAAATGTCCGCCCCAAAAGTGCATTATAAAAGCCATTACAACACTTAAGCCAACATTTATAAGCGAAGCTCTAGTTACCCCATATCTGATTCTGGAAAAATTTCCTGCACCAAAATTTTGGGCAACAAAAGAAGCTAAAGCTACGCCAAATGATATCATTGGAAGGGTTGCTATTTGCTCAATTCTTAATGCAGCAGTGAATGCAGCAATTACGTTTGCGCCGAAAGAGTTGCAAACGCTCTGAATAATAAGTATACTTGTGCCTAATATTGCGAATTGAACTGCCATTGGAACTCCTACTTTTAAGTGCTCATATGCAAAATCAAATTCTTTTTTCCAGTCGAAAATCCAATCATGTTTTTTTAAATGTAAAATCGGAAAATGCTTTTTAACATACCAAACACATAAGATTCCTGAAAATGCTTGTGATAAAACTAAAGCAAAAGCAGAACCTGGAACTCCTAAATGGAATTGCAAAATAAATAATAAAGCCAAAAATATATTTAAAACAGAAGCAATAATCAAACAATAAAGCGGGGTCATGCTATCTCCGAGCGCTCTGATTACGTTTGCTAAAAGATTGTAGAAGTTCGCGACAATCAATCCTATTACGACTATTTGTATATAAAGATAAGCATCGCGGTATATTTCTGCCGGAACATTCATAAGGTGCAATATTGAATCCATAAATACTGCGCAAATGACTGTGAATATAACTGTGAAAGCTGTGCTTAGGATAGTTGACATTGTTACGGAACGCCTAACGCCGTCATAGTCTTTTGCCCCAAATCTTTGTCCGGTGATTACGGAAAAACCATTGGTGAGTCCAACTATAATGAACATAATAAGGAAAAATAATGGTGAAACCGCTCCAACTGCTGCAAGAGCATTCATGCCAAGAGTTCTGCCGACAATAATAATGTCTGCAATATTGTAAAATTGCTGAAAAATGTTTCCTATTAACAGAGGAATAGAAAACAGCAGCATTAATTTTAATGGTTCTCCCTTTGTTAAATCATTTATCATTTTGGCTAGCCTCAGGAATATTATACCTGAAAGTTATCCATATTATCAAAAATTTTTGAAATGGCTTCTATCTTCGCAGAATCTATTTTGTGTCCACCTAAAGGCAGTGATATAAAGTCCTTCAAGATATTTTGGCGACGAGCAGCTTTAGCAAGTTTTCTAGCTCCACCAATTGTTGTTACGCAATCATTTCTTGATTGAATAATGTAAGTAGGAATGGTATTATTTTTCATTTTGCTCAAGGAATTAAATCTAAAATCTAAGAGCCACTTTAGTGGTTTTAATCTATCTGTGATATTTTTTATACAGTTTGGCATTCCAATACCAAGATTTTTATTTGTTTTAAATTTGTCGCCAATAAAGGATGGCTTAACAATTGGGCAAAGTAAAATTAAGGATTTTATTTCAGGATGTTTAGAAGCAAAATTCGTTGCTAAAGCTCCGCCCAAGCTGTGACCTATAACCGTTATATTTTGTGGTTTTATTCCTTTTGTTTCTGTTAAATAATTGTAAGCGAGTTCAACATCTTTTCTCAATTTGCTTTCAGAAACTTTATTTTTCTTATTTACACCATATCCTCGATATTCAACAGCAAACACCCCTTGATTTTTAGAGAGTAGTTTTTCGTACATCCTTTGATAATTGCTCACATTCTGTGACATTCCGTGTAAAAATAATACGTAATTTTGTGATTTTTTAGGATTTATATCCCAAGCAGAAATGTTTTTTATTTTTACTGTCTTAATTTTACCTTCTAGTGTAGGCATAATATCATCAAATTTTACGAGTGTTTGTCTAGCAGCATTGTTAAAAAACTTGTCTAAATAATGTGAAGCCGGATTGGCTTTATTAATATAATTAGCTCCACCTTTGTATGATATTTGAGTTTTCTGTTGATAACTATTTAAACTTTGTATATTCATGGCTGTGTCCTATTTATTCTAAACACTGAAAAAATATTTTTTGCTACCGCAACTTATTTTGTTGACGCATATCAAAAGTAGTGAGATAATTATTTCATGAATTATTACAAAAAAATTACTCCATATTTATTTTTATTGCCGGCTGCAGCGGTATTGATTGTGTTCTTTTTTATACCGTTTTTTCAGACTTTTGGCTTAAGTTTTTTTGATTATTCATCAAGCTTATATCATCCATCTTTTTGTGCGGCAGATAATTATGTAAAGCTATTTAAGGAGCCGATTTTTTACAAAGTTATGTTCAATACTTTTATGTATTTGATAATTGCAGTTCCTTTTTTAGTAACATTTCCGTTGTTTTTGGCGATTTTAATTAATCAAAAAATTAGAGCAATTACTCTATATAAAATTTTGTTGTATCTTCCTGTTATTGTGTCAATTGTTGTTGCGGCAATTGCTTTCAAATGGTTGTATGCAGGACAAGGTATTTTAAATTACCTCTTATCGTTGCTCCATATTAAACCGATAGGCTGGCTTGTAGATACTAATTGGGCATTATTTTCTGTTGCGATTGTTACGATTTGGAAAGGTATCGGATATTATATGATGATTTATCTTGCATCACTTATGAGTGTTCCGCAAGATTTGTATGAAGCTTGTGATATCGATGGTGCAAATTTTATCACTAAACACTTAACTGTCACGATTCCTCATATTATGCCGACAATAGCTCTTGTATCAACAATCAGTACTATTTCTGCAATGAAAGTGTTTGCAGAAATTTATGTTATGACAAAAGGTGGGCCTTTAAATTCTACTAAAACAATTGTTTATTATATTTATGAACGAGCTTTTGAAAATCTTGATTTGGGATACGCATCTGCTCTAGCAGTCGTTTTGCTTGTTGTTGTTATGATATTTTCACTTATAAATATTCTTTGTTTTGAGAAGAATAAGTACACGGATATATAGGGTTTAAATTATGAAAATACTTGTAATAACAGATTTGTATCCTGTAGATGAAAGAGAAAAATATACTCCAAGAACGATTTTTGATTTTGTTAAAGGCTGGGAAAAACTAGGACATGAGGTCAATATAATAAAGCCTAATTTCTTATTTAATTCATTTTTTAGAAGAAAGCCTTTTTATAAAAGTGAGAAATATAATCAGGTAGAAAACATCAATTATTTTTTTCCGTTTTGGGGTGAAATTAAAAATAAAGTTAAAACAGGTTTAAGTGCTGATTTTGTAATTGCGCATATGCCAAGTGGTGAAATTTTTGCAAATAGACTTGGGTTAAAATTTGTGGCAGGAGTCCATATTTCAGATTTGGAAGTTTTAACGAATCCTGTTTATTCTATTTATTTTAAAGATGAGTTGGAGAAAGCTCATAAAAATGCTTTGAAAATTGCTTGTCGTTCAGAAATGATAAAACGTAAGTTTTTAGAATTATATCCGCAATACGAAAATAAGACTTTCGTTTGTTATTCCGGTATAAAAAATGAGATTGTTAAACGTGAATGGAAACCGAATGGACGAGTTAAGGTTTTAACTTGTGCTAATTTAATCAAAAGGAAAAATGTCGACAAAGTGATAACAGAGTGCGAAAATCTTGACGTTGATTTGACGATTGTCGGAGATGGCAAAGAATTAAAGAACTTGAAAAAAATTTCAAATAAGCCTAAATTTTTGGGTTGGTTAAAACACGATGAAGTTTTAACAGAAATGAGAAAAGCTGATATATTTGCTCTACCAAGCGTTAATGAAACATTAGGCATGGTATATCTAGAAGCTATGTCTTGTGGGTGTGTTACTATTTGTTCTCAAAATGATGGCGCCGCAGGTATTATTAGAGATGGTGAGAACGGTTTTTTCTGGCAAAACGGTATTATTAAAGAGATTATTGAATCTCAGAATAACGATTTTATTCTTAATAACACTTATGAAACAATCCAAAATTACACCCAAGAAAAAGCGTGTAAAAATTATTTGGATAAAATTATGTCTGATTAAAACTATTTTCCGATACAAAAATGTTCGAAAATGTTATCTAAAATGTTATCAGTAATTAATTCACCGGTCAATTCATCAAGCGCAAGAATTGCTGATTTTACGTCTATAGAAATCAAATCTTGCAACTCATTAAGCTGTGCTGCTAATAGTGCTTGTTCTAAAGATGTTTTTGCTTTTTTTAAGCATTCTTGCTGACGTGTGTTTGTTACAAAATCCAAATTTTCTGGCTCAATATCACAAACCTTTGATTTAAGGGTATTCTTTAATTCTGCTACACCTTCGCCTGTAAGAGCGGATATATACACAACATTTTCTTGTCTATCGGAAATTAAATCAGCTTTGTTTGCAATAACGATATGTTTTTTGTTTTTTAAAAGTTCTAGAACTTCTTTATCTTCGTCATCCAAACCTTTTGCGGCATCATAAATAAACAATACCAAATCCGCTTCATCCAGTGATTGTTTAGAATACTCTATACCAATTTTTTCTACTTTTGAAACTTCTTCATCCTCTCTTATTCCGGCAGTATCAACGAGAGTTACAGGTATTCCTAAATCCAATGTTTCTCTTAAAACATCTCTTGTTGTACCGGCAATATCGGTTACGATAGCTCTATCAAGGTTTAGCAAAGCATTGAATAGAGATGACTTGCCGACATTTGGTTTGCCGACAATTGCGACAGAAGCGCCTTGGCGGAAGATGTTAGAAGTATTTGCTCCTGATAAAACGCTATCAATCTGAGAAATTATTTCAGAAAATTTTTCAATTAAGTAAGAGTATTCAGGCTCTTTTACATCTTCAGGAAAATCAATGCCTGCTGTGATTTTAGATAAAACTTCAAAAATGTTGTTTCTAATATCATTGATTTTTTCTTTCAAAACACCGGAAAGGTTTTTCATAGAAACTTTTGCGAAATCAGATGTCTTGGAATGGATAATATCAGCAACAGATTCAGCTTGAGATAAATCCATGCGTTTATTCAAAAATGCACGTTTTGTGAATTCACCTTTTTCTGCAAGTCGTGCACCGTTTTTCAATACAAGATTCAAAATGTTTTTAACAACTTGAACACCACCGTGGCATTGGATTTCTATTACATTTTCTCCTGTATAACTATTAGGAGCAAAGAATGGGAGCACTACGACTTCGTCAATTTTTGCACCATTATCAACAATCCAACCATGCTTAAATTTATGCGGTTCAAAATTTGGATTTGTAAAAATCTTGTCTATAATTTCAAACGCTTTTTCGCCTGAAATTCTTATAATACCGACTCCACCAGCTCCCATTGGAGTGGCTGGAGCTGCAATTGTGTCAAATTCTTCTAAAATATTCATAAACTTATTGTAACCCAAAAATATTAGGCATATAATAAACTTATGAAAATAAGAGATTTAATTACAGCAACAAATGCTAAGGTTTTAAGAATATTTGATGAAGATAGAGATGTCAGAATTTCTACAGACACAAGAACAATAGAAAAAGGGGATTTTTATTTGCCACTAAAAGGAGTGTCTTTTGATGGTGAAAAATTTATAAATCAAGCTATTGAAAAAGGTGCCATTGGAGCTTTTTGTACAACTCCTCAAGCGGTAGAAAATCAAGTGACATTATTGCAAGTAGATGACACTTTGAAAGCGTATTTAGAGCTTGCAAATTTTAGACGTGAAAAACTCAATTTTACAGTTGTTGCAATTACTGGAAGTTCCGGAAAAAC
>CABQIM010000038.1 GCA_902464375.1 uncultured bacterium
TTGAAAATGGCAAACATTAAATAAACACGAGGATATTAAGAGAGAGTATAAAAAGTCTTGTTCTTAGGCATTTAATCTAACGTTTTGATTATTTGCCTTTTTTGTTTTTGATTTTTTGTTATCCCTTGTATATTTATAAAGTATTTTTGTTTTCAAAAATTGCCTTTTTAAATCAATATTTTCTTAATTTTTTACAAACCTTAAAACTGTATATAATCATAGGTTAAACTGTATATGCAATCGTAATATCAAAAATATCACTTAAATTAAGTTTGCTTTACACAAACCTTTTTTATGTTAGTATAATATGTATATAGGGGATGGATTGTGCTTGGTTAACTTTAAGAATGGGAGTAATGCAAGCGTGGAAACTTTATTCCACACCAGTTGAACTAAGTGTGAAATATTAAAAACAATCTAGTATCACTATTGAAAAAAGGATAGAGGAGAAGGATTTTGGCTCAGCAAAATATGTTTTCAGACGGTAAAATTGTACCGGTCAATATTAGAGAAGAAATGAAAAAGTGCTACATTGACTACGCAATGAGTGTTATTGTAGGTCGTGCGCTTCCTGATGTAAGAGATGGGTTGAAACCTGTTCACAGACGTATTTTATATGCAATGAACGAATTGGGCATGACACCTGATAAGCCATTTAAGAAATGTGCCCGTATCGTCGGTGAAGTACTTGGTAAATATCACCCACACGGTGATAGCTCTGTATATGAAGCTCTTGTTCGTTTGGCGCAAGACTTTAACACAAGATACCTTGTTGTAGATGGTCATGGTAACTTTGGTTCTGTAGATGGTGATGGTGCTGCAGCAATGCGTTATACAGAAGCGCGTATGCACAAAATAACAACTTCTATGCTTGCTGATATTGATTGTGAAACTGTTGACTTTGAACCAAACTTCGACGGTTCACTGGAAGAACCTTCTGTATTGCCTGTAAGATTACCAATGTTGCTACTTAATGGCTCATCAGGTATTGCAGTTGGTATGGCGACTAATATTCCGCCACACAACTTAAATGAAGTTGTAGATGGTACAATTGCGTTGATTGATAATCCTCAAATTACAATAGAAGGATTGATGGAGCATATTAAAGGTCCTGACTTCCCAACGGCTGCGACTATTGTTGGTTTATCTGACATTAAACAAGCTTATGAAACAGGTCGTGGTTCTATCAAGATGTCTGCGGTTGCGACTATTGAAGAAATTCCTGGGGGTGCAGGCAGACAAACCAGAACGGCAATCATTGTTACAGAAATTCCTTATCAGGTTAACAAGGCTATGCTTATCCAAAAGATTGCAGATTTGGTTAAGGAACAAAAGATTAACGGCATTTCTGATATCAGAGATGAATCAGATAGAGAAGGTATGCGTATCGTGATTGAGCTTAAACGTGATGCGAAGCCGGAAGTTGTTAAAAATAATTTATTTAAGTTTACACAATTGGCAACAACATTTGGTGTAAACATGGTTACTTTGTGTGGTAAACAGCCAAGATTGCTTAACTTATATGAAGTTTTGAATGAGTTTGTTGAACACAGAGTTGAAATTGTTACAAGAAGAACTATTTATTTCTTGAAAAAAGCAAAAATTCGTGCTCATATTTTAGCCGGTTTATTGATTGCTTTGGGTTCTTTGGACGAAGTTATTGAGCTTATCAAAAAGTCTAAAACAACCGAAGATGCAAGAAATGGCTTGATGAGCAGATTTGGTCTTGATGTTGATCAGGCTAATGCAATATTAGAAATGCAATTAAGAAGATTGACAGGTTTGGAACAAGACAAAATTAAGAACGAATATGACGAACTTCTTAAGAAAATTACTGAATACGAGGGAATTCTTGCTGATAGACAAAAAGTTTTGGATATCATTAAGGCTGAACTTCTTGAAGATAAAGAAAAATATGGTGACGATAGAAAAACTCAAATTGTTCCTGAACAAGGCGAAGTTACAATTGAAGATTTAACTCCAAATACTCCTATGGCCGTATTTATTACACACCAAGGTTATTTGAAGAGAATTTCTTTAGATACATTTGAAAGACAAAATCGTGCAACTCGTGGTAAAGCCGGCATGAAGACTAAGGATGATGATGATATTCAACATTTCTTCACAGCAATGATGCATGACAAAGTATTGTTCTTCTCTTCTAAGGGTATTGTATACAGTCTTAACGTATACGACTTCCCAGAAGGCGGAAGACAATCTAAAGGATTACCAATTGTTAACGTATTACCGATTGAACAAGGAGAAAAAATTACAGCTGTTGTTCCTGTTAGTAACTTCTCGCATGATATGAACTTGATTATGCTAACTCAAAAAGGTTATATTAAGAGAATTGAACTTGATAATTTTGCAAGCATTAGAAGAAGCGGTATTATTGCAATTTCTTTGGAAGAAAGCGATAAGTTGAATTGGGTAAAACTTGCTAATCCAAATGATGAAATTATTATCGGAACATCTTGTGGTATGGCAATTAGATTCCCTATCGAAGATTTAAGACCTTTGGGCAGAAGTGCAAGAGGTGTAAATTCTATGAAACTTAGAGCTGCTGATACTATTATCGGTTGTGACATTGTTCCTAGAAATTATGATGCTGATTTGCTTGTTGTAACTTCTGACGGTTTTGGTAAACGTACTAAGCTTTCTGAATTTAGGACACAAAACAGAGGCGGAATTGGTTTGATTGCAACTAAGTTTAAATCAAATATGTCAAGATTGGTTGCATTAACTATCGTAGAGGAAAAAGACGAAATAATGATGGTTACGGCAAATGGTATTGTTACAAGAATCAAAGCTGGTGATATTTCTTGCCAAGGTAGACCTGCAACAGGAGTTAGAGCTCAAAACTTGACTGATAATGATACAGTTGTATCTGTTAACAAGATAGTTAATACTGATAAGAATGAAGAGGATTCTACTCCTGCCGGTGGTTGTCCTGCCGAAACTCTTGAAGGTGAACAAGGAAGTTTGACAGAGGAATAGGATAAGATTGTAGAACTTAACGAAAACACTTCACTTTTGTGAAGTGTTTTTTGTTGTTAATTGAATTGTAATTACAGATAAATACAAAAGGAGTGATTTATGTCAAAAACTTTGCAAATTAGAGTAGATGATATTATGAAAAAAGTAGCAGAGGAATTATTTACAAGTTTGGGATTAGATACATCTACAGCTATTAGAATCTTTTTGTCAATTGTAATTGAAACAGGAAGTTTGCTATTTGAAGTATAGCTACAATTTTCTCTTTTAAGTGTTATAATTACTATGTCTTAAGGAGGAATGTTATGAGCGATTTAAAAATATATATGGATAAAGACATAAATCTTGATTTAATTAAAACCAAGAAAATTGCCGTTATTGGATTTGGCTCACAAGGTTACGGACAGAGTTTGAACCTTAGAGATTCCGGTTGCGATGTTATTTTAGGACTTCGTCAAGGTGGAAAATCCGATATCAAGGCTAGAGATTATGGCTTAAAGACTATGTCTATAGCTGATGCTGTCAAGCAGGCTGATATTATACAAATTCTTATTCCAGATGAAATTCAAGCTCAAGTTTATAAAGAAGATATTGAGCCTAATTTGAGAGCCGGTCAGTATTTGATGTTTTCACACGGTTTTAATATCCACTATGGATTTATTAAGCCGCCAAAAGATATAAATGTAATTATGGTTGCACCAAAAGCTCCAGGGCATACAGTTAGAAGTGAGTATAAAGAAGGACGTGGTGTTCCATCACTTGTTGCAGTGTATCAAGTTGCGGAACAGCTTGACGCCTCATCCAAATCCTCTTCTCAAGGCGAGAGGGTATTGCAGATGGCGCTATCTTATGCAGCTGCTATCGGCTCCGGCAGAACAGGTATTATAGAAACAACGTTCAAAGAAGAAACTGAAACAGATTTGTTTGGTGAGCAAGCAGTTCTTTGCGGCGGATGTTCTGCATTAATCAAGACTGCGTTTGAGACTCTTGTTGAAGCAGGATACTCACCTTATATGGCTTATTTTGAAGTTTGTCATGAATTAAAACTGATTGTTGATTTGATTTATCAAGGCGGAATTGAGGATATGCACTATTCAATTTCTAATAATGCAGAATATGGCGATTTGACAAGAGGTAATAAATTAATAAATTCTAATGTTAAATCTGAAATGAAAAAGATTTTGGAAGATATTCAGAACGGTAAATATGCAAAAGAATTTATGGATGAAATGACAAGCGGCGGTAAAAAGTTTAGTGAACTAAGAAATGCTTCAAAAGGACATTTGATAGAAAAAATCGGTTCAGAAATTCGTTCTTCTTTCAAATGGAATCGTGACAATAAGTTGATTGATAGAGATAAAAACTAATATTTAATTATGTCCGGTTGGGTTATAGCAAAACATTATTCTTTTTCTAACATGAGAATGTATTAAAAATACAGTTTCTTAATCTAGTAAAAGGAGTAAAAAATGAAAAAAACATTGTCAATGTTAGCTATACTAGGTATAGTTGCAGTAATTGGTTCTCAAAGTGCAAACGCTTTTGAATGGTCAAGCATGAACCCTGCTTATTGGGGACATTGTCCAAAATGTGAAAAGAAAAAAGCTGATTGCAAATGTAAGCAAAAGGTTAAAAAATGTGATCCTTGCGAAAAGGTTACAACACCTTGTCCTTGTGAAACAGGTGCAGCTGCTCCATGTGAACCTTGTGCAAAGAAACCGGCACCGTGTGATCCTTGTGCTAAAAAATCACCTTGCAATATACCGGCAAAACAACCATGCGATGCTTGCGATAAGTTGCAAGAAATATCTAAATAGCAAGTTTTGTTTTTAGATGATTTGTATAATCAAAGCTTAATTAAAACTGGATTGCTTCGAACAAAAAAGCTCTCGCAATGACGTGGCGCAATATTACTAGTTGTACGTCATTGAGAGACTCGTTAGAGTTGTGGCAATCCAGTTTTGTTTGCTAAAACATATTCATAAATGATACCCATACAAATCCTCTATTTATTTGATTACAAATCTAAAAATATATCTTAAACTATATGTATTGAATGGGGAGAGATATGGTTAAATCGAATTTAAAAGAAAAGAAAGCTCAAAGTAAGGCTAATTTAAAGGTCGTTGATAGTAATGCCGTTAAGACGACTGCTTATAGTGATATTAACTTGAAAAAATGGAGAGAATACGACCACGTGAAAACTGATACTCTATGGGAATTTCCTAATAGACTAAAAGAAGGCGGACATTCAAACGAATATCACGGAAACTATATTCCTCAGATTGCTCAACAGATTTATGAAAGATATACAAAGAAAAACGATATTGTATTAGATTTATTTTTCGGCTCCGGAACATCCGGTATAGAAGCTATTAATATGGGCAGAAGATGTATTGGTGTTGAATTAAAAGACGATTTAGCTGAATCAGTGTCAGAAAAGTTTACACCAAAACAATTGGTAACGGATGTTAATATAATTTGTGCAGATTCAGCAAGTCAACTTGCTAAAGAAAAAATAGAAGCAAGACTTGATATTATGGGACGAAAGAATGCACAATTGCTTATGCTTCATCCTCCTTATGATGATATTATCAAATTTTCTGACAAAAAAGAAGATTTGTCTAACTGTGCAACTACAGAAGAATTTTATGATTTGTTCGAAAAAGTTGCAAAAAATGGCTATGATTTATTGGAAAAAGGTAGATTTGCCTGCTTAATCATTGGTGATAAGTATGCAAATTCTCAACACATTCCTCTAGGCTTTGAATGTATGGCGAGAATGAATAAACTCGGTTTTATTACAAAAGCTATTATTATAAAAGATATGCAAGGTAATGAAAGAGCTAAAGGTAAAACTGCTAACCTTTGGAGATACAGAGCTTTAGCAGGTGGATTTTATATCTTCAAACACGAATATGTAATGGTGTTTCAAAAAGTATGATAAGAGAAACAGAAAACGGCTTAATCATCCGATTGAAAATCGTCCCAAATTCTTCTAAAAATGAAATTATACTGGAAGATGAATTTATAAAGGTAAAGGTAACTGCTCAACCGATTGAAAACAAGGCAAATAAGGCTTTGATAGAATTCTTGTCAAAACAGTTTAAGATACCAAAAACAAAAATTCAGATTCTTAAAGGTGAAACATCAAAGGAAAAAACTGTATTATTGAATACGGATGATTTAGCTAAAAATAGCGCTATTATATCTCAATTGACAAAAAAGTAAAAAAAATATACTATAGAATAAAGAAGAAAAGGTAATTTTATGCATAAACGTTGGTATGATGTTGATCCTACAGTAAGCTTGGCAGTTAGCTTGATGAGAAATGCAAGCATAATAACTCAATATGATTGTGCTGATTTAATTATTAACAAATCAAAAGAGCACGGTATCGATTTGGCGGATAATATTTTGACTGACGCATTTACATATGTTCTAAGAAGATGGTATGATACGGACCAAAAGATTGCAGAGTCTTTTGAATACTTAAAATGTTTGCCGATTGAAGTACAAAAAGAAGTGGCATTAGAATTAATCAATTTGCTACAGGAAGCTGAAACCAGATAAGATGGAAACTCTGGTTCATTTATTTTCAAATCCTGCTTTAATTTCTGTTATTGTATTGTGTATTTTGTGTGTAAAAAAAGTCAATGTATTGTTGGCGATAATTATTTCTACACTCGTTGCCGGTTTGGTTAGCGGGATGAATGTTACACATATTATGAATACATTCATATCCGGTATGGGCGGAAATTCAGAAACTGCATTGAGTTATATTTTGCTCGGAGCATTTGCTGCTACTATGACACATTCAGGTTTTACGGATGTAATTTCTGGTAAGATTGCAAATGTCGTTTCGGATAAAAAATATGTTTTATTGGCGATTTTGGCACTTATTGCTATGGCTTCGCAAAACATAGTTCCTATCCATATAGCCTTTATTCCGATTATTATTCCGCCACTATTAGGAATAATGAATAAGTTAAAAATTGATAGAAGAGCTGTAGCCTGCGTTCTTGCTTTTGGGTTGAAAATGCCTTATATTGTTATACCTGCAGGTTTTGGTCTAATCTTCCAAAATTTAATTGCTGATAATATGGTGCAAAATGGTGTCAATGTCGCAAGAAATGATATTTGGCAATCTACTGTTATTTTAGGTTTTGGAATGCTCGTTGGTTTGTTAGTTGCTCTTCTTATATCTTATAGAAAACCTAGAATTTATGAAGATAAAAGTGTTGCAAACTGCCAACCGACAAATCATACTTTTAGAAAAAGGCATTGGATAGTGATTCTGGCTGCTGTTGTAACTTTTGTGGTTCAATTAATCACAAAATCATTGCCACTTGGTGCATTGGTGGGTTTGGGTATTATCTTTACTTTCGGAGTAATTCCGCAAGAAAAAATGGATCACATGATGAATGAAGGTATCTATTTGATGGGATATATTGCGTTTGTAATGCTTGTTGCTGCCGGTTTTGCAGAAGTTTTGAAAGAAACCGGTGCGATAGAAGGGCTAGTTAATTCAGTTTTGCCTATTTTACCGGCAAATATATATTTAACATCCTTAATAATTTTAATAATCGGATTATTCGTAACAATAGGTATTGGTACATCTTTTGGAACAATACCTATATTAGCGGTATTATTTTTACCAATTTGTATAAAACTTGGGTTTAATACTCATCAAATGGTTGTATTGCTTGCTGCGGCTGCTGCTTTGGGTGATGCCGGTTCACCGGCTTCAGATACAACATTGGGACCAACTGCCGGATTGAATGCTGATGGACAACATAATCATATTTTTGACACGTGTATTCCAACATTCTTGCACTATAATATAGCTTTGATACTCTTTGCATTGATTGGAATTTGGATATTTGGTTAGATTTTAAACCGTTCTGCCCATTAATTTATTTTCGTCATAAGTTCCATTAGCTTTCATGTTGGCAATAACTTCTTTTGGAATGTAGACATCTTGGTTATCGGTTCTAAATTTTTTATTTGCAAAAGCTCTTGGGTTGGCTTTTGCGACGGCACTTATGTCTTTACTATTAGTAATACCTAATTTTTTTAATGTTGTGAAAAAATCATCCCCTTCTTGTGCCTGTACCTTATAGTTACCACGTTTTGTAACAATAAATCCTCCTTTATATGTAAAATTTTTGTCATAAAAAGTTTTTGATGTGTAACCTTTATCATAAGTTGTATTAGCAACAAAAGAACCATCTTCATTGTATTCACGAGTAGAATTATATTTTGTACCATCATCCATTGTACCACCATCAGCAAGCTTTAACATATTATCATTCAGAGTACTTGTAGAACCATCGTCATACGTACGTGTAACTGAACCATCTGAGTTTGTTTTTGTTGTTTTAATTTTTCTTAAATTTTCGTAACCAGTGTGTATATTACCATCTTCGTCAGTGTACTCAAATTGCTTACCATCTTCATCATCAACACCGGTTACTGTATTGTCTGTAAATATATCAATGTTGTTATCTTTTGCATAATGAATATAATTCAAAGCATTTTGAATACGAGCCATTACTCTTTGTGTAATTGATTGAGCAGAGTTCGCATTACTGTTATCATAAGATATATCGTCTTTGAAAAATCTTGCGATACACCCAGTGAAAACATTTTTTAATTCAGAAGCAATACTTGCTTTTTGTTCACTTACCGTAACAACACCATCTTGGTTGGTATCGTATTCTGAACAGTGTTGGTTAGCTTCTTTAAATTGTTCGGCGGTCATACCTTCTGCGACAGTCCAAATACTGCCGTTATTTTTTGCAGCTTGACACTCTTCATTATCAAGTTTGTTAGCGGAATCACCAACTGTATTAGTATTTAATTTTGAAAATTCTGCATTAAAATCAATGCCCATAAGTGTTGCTCCTTATTTTTTTTCTTTGTGTTTAAGTTTTGTATTACGGCATATTTTGAAAGAACTTTAGGAATTTTAAAGAATGTTTTACAAATAGTTACATTAGGTTGTACTAATTGAAGATGCAATTGAATAGCCATAATGTTATAATTATGTTTAATAATTATGTCTTGCAGCAAAGCTGTTCATAAATGCTTTTATTTTGTCCATATCTAAATTAGGTGTAACGGCACTAATGTCACTATCAGCTCCATCATTCTTGCCTGCTCCATCATCCTTACCATCAGATGCTTGAAGTCTATTAATTTCTGCATTAATATTTGCTATATTTTCTTTTTGCATTGCGATATATTTTTTATATTCTTCAATCTGACTATCCAAATCTTTAGCTATTGTTGTTTTAAGACTCTTAGTTCGAATTGTGTTTTCGACACCATAATGCTCACATAAATCATCCAACAATTTCATTGCTTTTTCTTCTTCTTCATCAAGTTTATCAGCTTGTTGTTTCAATTCATAAAGACTATTTTTTTTCATTGAATATTCTTGTTTTTTAGCACTTATCTTGGCATTTAGTTCGTCAAGCAGTTTTGTAGCCTGTTCTATCTTTGTTGCAGCATCGCTTACTGCGTCAGAAGAATTTTCATCTATAGTAAATAAATCATTTGATACACTGATATCAGAATATTTGCCGGATATTTTATTATGCAATTCTTGAAGTTCACCGAGCTTAGCATTAACTTTTTCTTTTAAGGTAGCAAGTTCTTGTTTTAAATCACCTACGTTAGAATCTTCTCCAACAGCCTTGTGTTCTATAATATTACAATCATACATGTCGGAACCTGCACATTCATAGTTACCTTCATCTATTTTATATTCAATAGATTGTAGTTTATATGTTCCTTCATTGATATCGTGGATATAAGTAGGTACAGCAGTCACATGCAACTGTTTACCGTCAACTGTTAAATTTACATAAGCAGTGCCTAAATAATTTCTATTTGAAGTCGTTTTTGGGAAACGAGATTCTAATTGTTGTTTTGCTTCTTTTATTGCTCTATTTTTCATATCATCTGTAATAGTATTATCAGTATCCTCAGACTTTGTAGAGCTATCAACATCACCTGCTTTTTTATTCTGGCTTATATTTTCGGCTGCTAAACCACTTCTGTATTTGCGTACATCAAATCGTAATGATACTTCATTTCCGTTTTCATCCGTATAAGTTACTTGGTATTTTGGATTACCATTACTATCATTGCTTACGAGTTCAACACTCTTTACATTGCCAGCCAATTTGTAACCACCTTTGTGAGTTTCATCCTCTACAAAGAATCTATCTATCATATCTTGTGGCAAATGTTGTTTTAGCTTTGTACCATCATATAAAATTCTAGCATCTCCAACCTGTTCCAATTTAACTTTTCCCGTTGCTTCATCAACAACTTCTTTATAATTTGGAGTTCCAAACATTTCTTTCCAGTTTGCAGGCTTATCACAACTATAATCTACATTAACGTCACCTTTTTTATTATCAGTAATTTTATCATTATCTGAAATTTCATCAGTAGTAACTTCAAATTTTGGTTTCCATCCTGTTGCCATTTTCATTTCATCATTGTTGTATAAAGAATATGTACCGTCATCTTGTTTATAGTATGTTGGTTTAACAGTTACTCTATATGTTTTACCATTCACTTCAAAGGTCTTTGAAAGAGGTGAAACTTCATTAAGACTGGACACATTTCTATAATTTTCTTTGAATTCATTTTCAAGCTCTTCTGTAGCTTCTTTCAAAGCTTTTTCATAAGCTTCCTTTTGTTTTGTTTCGTCAGTTTCAGTTGTACCACCTACACTACCAGTTCCTACTGTTCCATCAGTATCCTCTGGTTCACCACTTACTACTGGAGTTCCTGGGGCTACAGGTTTTTGTGGTAAAAATCTTTGAAATCCTAATTGTTGAAATCTCATGCTGCTTAACATTGTGGTATCCTTTCTAACTATTATTTTTTACAGCAAGGTTGCTCAAACTGGTTCGAGCAACCTAGAATTTAAAAATCTAGCATGCCCTTTTATAAGCTCTACAAGCTCTTTTGTACATATAGGCATCTGAATTTTGAAGAACATTTGAATCTTTTGGTGGATTTTGTTCTTTTTTATCTATTTCCATCGAATCATTGATATTATCTCTCTCTTTATTAAATCTGTTTACTGCTTCATCTGAAATTTCTGCTTTGTCATTAACATCTCTTTCAGTATATTGGCTCTTGTCATATTTTTGTTCTTTTTGTATAACTTTTGTATTTTGTGCTACATTTGCTTTTGTAAGTTCTTTTGTTCCTATTTGTGATAATAAAAGTTTTGCTTGTACTGCTGATATATCCATTCTGCATAATCCTTTCTGTTTAAATTTTTTGAAATTCTTTTACTCGTGATCACATTTTGTATAACGGCATATTTTTTTAAAACTTTAGCATTTTTAAAGAATGTTTTACAATTTGTTACAAAACACTATATACCTTTTTGATATAGAGGTATAGGTATTGCTCTTTATTATTGCATATGTAAATATTTTGACTATATACAAAATGATGACATAGCAAAATTTGTTATTAAAGTTTAATCTTTTTATATGGATACAATTGCTGAAAAAAGCTTACAGACTACACGTCACATTGCTGATAAAATATTGCAACTTAGGCGCAATAACAAGCTGACTCAAGAAGAGTTTGCGGAAAACGTTGGGCTTGATAGGCGCACAATCGCTAGGGCAGAAGATGGAAAACACAGACCTTCTCCCGATACTCTAGAGATGATAGCTTTTACTTTCGGTATTCCAATTAGTTATTTTTACGACAATTCAACTTACAAAAAAGACATAAGCAAAACCGCTCTTATTTATGAAATAAACGCGAAGCTTAGCGTTATGTCAAAATCTAATTTAAAAAAAGTGTTGAGTTTGATTGATATTATTGTAGAGTAATGTGTATTTATATAATTTTACCTTTTTACTGTCGTTTTAAGGATATTTTATGCTGTTTTGTTAACTTTTGTTACAAATGCTTCAATATCAATCAATTATTTATCCAAAGAGTACTTTATATATATGTACGAGATATTAAAAATATTTTCAAACTAAATTATATACTACACTTCACACATTAAAGTTTTTAGAGTCATACAAAGACTCTTTTTTTTTGTGCTACGCACGTAGGAAACTTACAAGATTATTTTATTACTACAAGATTAATGTTCACTTATCCCTGACTACGAGGTGAAAACTATAAATGTGGCGCCTATCCTCACCCCTTGCGGGAGAACGGATTTTCGGTAGGGCGTGAGCCCGTAAGAGCAAATAACATGAAAATGACGCAAAAATCCGTCAGGATTTGTTGTCATTGGAATGTTTTGCTCGCCCGAATAATCCAAGACAGGGAGCAGTCGTTCGAGCGTGAGCGAGTTACGAATGCGGGTGAGGGGTATAATTTTTATTATATTAATATTCTACAAGCCTTTCACGCTCTGTAGGTAAGTTTCAGGCAAATTGACAGGCAAAAAAACACACTTCACTCTCTGTTGCAAATATCTAATCTACTCAAACCTTTTAAATATTTTTGGAATATTAGTCAAATAAGCAGATGTGCTAAAACATTCTTCTAGCTCATCTTCTGTCAGTGCGACATCTTTATCAGCCTTCAATTCTTCTTTGAAATTTCCGCCATTCAGTGCGCTAAGAGCATGTTTTTGTACAAGTCTGTATGCTTCTTCTCTTGTATACCCCTTTTCCTCAACAAGCTTTAGCATTATTTTCTGTGAAAAAATTACACCACCATATAGCTTAGTGTCTTTAAGCATATTATCATCGTGTATAACCAGATTTTGCATAACCCCCGTAAACCTATGCAGCATAAAATCTGCTAAAATCAACGAATCCGGAAAAATAATTCTTTCAGTAGAGCTATGTGAAATATCTCTTTCGTGCCAAAGGTTAATGTCTTCAAAAGCAGCTATCATATTTGAGCGTATAACTCGAGATAGTCCGCATAAGTTTTCACAAAGAACCGGATTCTTTTTGTGCGGCATAGCGGAAGAACCTTTTTGACCTGTTGCAAAGCCTTCCTCAACTTCTCTGACTTCTGTTTTTTGCAAATGTCTGATTTCTGTCGCGTATTGCTCGATTAGACTTGCAATTAGCGCTAATTCTGCCATAAACTTTGCATGCCTATCTCTTGAGATAATTTGAGTAGAAATTTTTGCCGGCTTTAGATTCAATTCTTGACACGTAATTTCTTCAACTTCCGGAGGTACATTGCTGTATGTTCCAACCGGACCGGAAATTTGTCCTACCATAATTTCATTCAGTGCATACTCAAAACTCTTTTTTGCTCTTTCTAATGCATCAAGCCAGTTAAGAAGCTTAAAACCGAATGTCATAACTTCTGCATGAACTCCGTGCGAACGACCAATGCAAACTGTGTCTTTGTATTTGAAAGCTTTTTCTTTTACTACAGAAATTAATTCTTCTAAATCTTTTAGGACAATTTTTGAGCTGTCGGCAATTTGTAACGCAAATGCAGTGTCAATCACATCAGAACTAGTTAAACCAAGGTGAATGTATTTTGCATTATCGGCGCCTACTGATTCATTCACAGAAGTTAAAAAGGCAATTACATCGTGCTTAACTTCTCTTTCGACTTCCGCAATTCGTTCTAAAGAGAAAGATGCTTTCTTTTTAATTTCGTCCAATGATGCTTGTGGAATAATTCCTAATTTACAATATGCCTCACAAACAGCTATTTCTACTTTTAAATAGTAGCTGAATTTTTGTTCTAAATCCCAAATCTTTTTAATTTCTTCACGCGAATATCTATCTATCATAAATCTATTATATCAAAAATTTTGCGTTGGTCTAGAAATAAAATATTTTAGTGTGATGTAACTCACTTGTATAAATAGGAATGGTTAAGTTTTTCTGTCTTTTTTATTGCAACCCACCCGCATTCGTAGCTCACTAACGTTCATACGACTGCGACCTCCCTAATCAGGGAGGTCATAACCTAACCCTTGACACTCAAAAAACTTGATGTTAAACTTGGTTGTCGCATTGGAGTAGAAAATGGAATTAACCAACGAAGAAATTGTCACAAAGTTATTGACTGCAAACGAGGTTTTGCGTCTAAAAAAAGGTATGTCTTTTATTACAACTCCTTTGTATGATTTAGGTGATTACTTAAAAAACTATAAACCGGAACCTTCACCTTATGAAGGGAAATATGTTTTTATAAGATAAATTTTGGCAATAAAAAAAGCTCCTTGAAAGGAGCTTTTTTATTATTTATTTAGCTTTTACATCTGCCTCATCATATCCTTCGTGATATTTATACTGCATCAAATGTAATTTATTGTTTGTATCTTTTTGTAATACGTATTTCTGATTATCTTGTTTTCCGTGGAAGATTATTTCTCCATCCTCAGAATTAATTGATACTTGAATGTAATTTACGTGTGTGCCACCATTTTTACTTGTCATTGGTATTGTCCAAAGGTTATCACCTGATTTAGTAGGGTTACCAACTTTAATGTTTTTAAAGTCTGGTATTGCTTCAGAAACATCTATTACTTCGATTAAATTTTTAAGAGTTTCAGCATTCAAATCTTTTATATCAACATTTGAAAAACCGTCTTTATAGAAAGATTGTTTAACTTTAACTCTTACTTCATCCGGCATACCTTTAAGAGCTTCTCTCAAAGCTGCTGGTGTAGTAGCATCACTTTTAGCTAACTCAATTGCTTTATCAATGTATTTTTCTTTTTCTTCCGGAGTTAGTTTGTTATAATCTACTTTACTTAAATCAGCTAAACTACCAGCGTTTGCAATATTTTGAGATTTTTCATTTGCTTTAGCATCCTCAGCTTTCTTTGCTTCAGCATCTTTATCCACTTTTGGTGGGACTACTACGTCTTGTTTACCTGTAGTTGAAGCTTTTGGAACTGCTTTGCCATCGTTATCAGCTTTTTTGTCTTTAGCTGCGTCAGTACCGTCTTTCAATTCAGGGAATTTCTTTTCAAGTGTGGTCATCAAATCATGATAAGCACCTTTGTTCATGTCTTCATAAACATGGTCTTCTGGGTTTTCATGTGATTTTTTAATTTTGTCGTATAATTTTTTTGCACTCTTTGCATCATTGTCTTTTATTGCGTTATCGACTTGTTTTTTATATGTATTATATAAAGCATTGTCTTTATCATTAACACCATTTGAAGAATTTGAACCACTGTTGTTATTAGTGTTGCCAACACTGCCTGCATTTCCGCCACCCCAGCCGAAGTTGCCCATGCTGTTAAACCAAGGCATTGTTAGACCGCCCATACCGAAGTTGCCAAAACCGAAATTGCTCATTCCGCCACCGAACATGCCACCAAATATGTTACCGAAAGCGTTACCTAGACCGGCACCAAAGCCGCCCCAGAAACCACCACCGTGTCCGCCACAATTGATGTTGTAAGTGGTATTGAATACGCTACCATAATTACTACCACCACAATTGTTAGAATGGAACATTTCGTAATGTTTAAATGCGCTGTGACAATTAATTCGTACCATAATCATTACCTCTTGCTTACTTACATCTGTTATATATATAAAGTATAGATAAAATATGTAATTTCAGGCTTTAGATATTTTGTTACAAAACTTAATATTTTATGTGTTTTTTTATAAAAAAGAGTAATTATTTTTCTCTTATTGCCCACAATGTCTATTTATTATTACCTAGGGCGATAATTTTTTTTTAATCTAGACTGGAATAACATGTTTTGGTCGAGTTTAAAGGAGGATTTATGAGTAATAGTATTTATACTGCACCTGTTTATAAATTAGAAGAATTAAACAATTTATTCATTGAATTAACAGCAAAAGTTTGCAATCAAAAATGTGCAAAATGTTATATTGAATTCCCGACTTTCAAAAAAATAAAAGATTTTATATCTTTAGATAAAATTAAAGAAGCTTTATATGATACAAAGAATGAAAATTTATACTGTATATATTTAACTGGTGCTGAGCCGATGACACATCCTGAATTCAATGCAATATTGCGATTGTGTTTAAAACGATGCAATGTTTGTATTTGCACAAATGGCAGTTATTTGAATGAAAAGAAAATTCGTTTTCTTAAAAAAGTGGAAGATGAAGGTTCTAACCAAATATTTTTCAAATTATCTCTTGCACATTTTGATGAATTAGAGAGTGATAAAGTTAAATATAGAGGCAATTACAGACAAATAATGTTTGCCCTAAAAACTTTATGCCGATATAATTTTAATTC
>CABQIM010000039.1 GCA_902464375.1 uncultured bacterium
GCTTACAGGTATGTTAACGGCATATTTTTGAAAAACTTTAGGGTTTTTATTCAAATGTTTACATTTTGTTACATTAATAGGCTCAATGTTGCATCACTATTGACTTAACTTTTCTTAACCAATATCTTTAAAAGGTAACGAAATATTAAAACTTGCCCACATTCCGCATGTTTGGTGTAGAATATGTAAGTAGATTGTAATAGGAGAAGGACAATCATTATTTATTAATGATTGGATGTGTATAAAATATGACAATACAAGAATGGTTTGATAAGCGTAAAGAGGCTCAAATCGAAAGAAGAGCCCGCGATATGAAGGGGATAGAAGTAGAAGCTCCGGAACTTTGGACAAAATGTGTTCACTGTGATTCTCAAATTTTGAAAAGTGAATTAGAAGAAAATATGATGGTTTGTCCGCATTGTGATTATCATTTTAGAATAAATGCGACAACAAGAATTAAACAATTATTTGATGAAGGTTCTTTTGAAGAGATTTCTAAGAATGTTTGTCCGTGTGACCCTTTAAATTTTGTTGATACGGAGTCTTACGCACAAAGATTAAAAAAAGCACACGATAAAACCGGACTTGATGAAGCTGTAATTACAGGTATAGGCAAGATTGAAGGTCATAAAATTGCCGCAGCGGTTATGGACTTTGATTTTATGGGCGGTTCTATGGGAAGTGTTGTTGGTGAAAAAGTTACCAGAATTATGGAAAAAGCACTTGAGCTTAAGCTTCCTATGCTAGCAATCACATCTTCCGGTGGAGCAAGAATGCAAGAAAGTGCACTAAGCCTTATGCAGATGGCAAAAACATCTTGCGCTGTTGGTAAACTTGATGAAGCAGGTTTGTTGTACATCAATTTGTTAACAGAACCTACATTCGGTGGTATTACTGCAAGTTTCGGTACTTTGGGTGACATTATTATTGCAGAACAGGGTGCAAGAATCGGTTTTGCAGGCAGAAGAGTTATTGAACAAACAATCAGACAAAAACTTCCTGATGATTTCCAAACTGCAGAATATTTGCTTAAGTTTGGTCAGGTGGACATAGTATCTAAGAGAAAGAATTTAAGAAAGACTCTTGCTAGTATTTTAGAGATGCACGGGGTATAAGAAAAAATGGCAGTAGTATTAGATTTTGAAAAACCTATTGTAGAAATACAAAAAAAGATAGATGAATTAAAGAAAATGAGCGAAGAATCCGGCATGGATTTGGATAATCAAATTGAAACATTTGAAAAACAAGCTCAAGATTATAAAAAGGAGTTGTATTCTAAATTGAAACCTTCACAAAAATTACAAATCGCAAGACATCCGGAAAGACCTAAATTTCTGGATTATGTTGAACTTATGTGCGAAGATTTTATCGAACTTCATGGTGACAGAGAAGGAATGGATGACAGAGCTATAATTGGCGGTATTGCCAAGATGAACAGCAAACCTGTTATGATTATCGGTATCCAAAAAGGTAAAACTACAAAAGAAAATTTGGAATACAATTTTGGTATGCCACAACCGCAAGGTTATAGAAAAGCTTTGAGATTGTTTAAGCATGCTAACAAATTTAATTTGCCGATAGTGACTTTGATTGATACTCCGGGGGCTTATCCTGGAATTAAGGCAGAAGAAACCGGTCAAGGTGTTGCGATTGCTACAAATTTGAGAGAAATGTCAAAATTAAATGTTCCGATTGTTGCAATTATTACTGGCGAAGGTTGCAGTGGCGGCGCTTTGGGCTTGGCTGTTGCGGATAGAGTAATGATGTTAGAACACGCTTATTACACAGTAATTTCTCCGGAAGGTTGTGCTTCAATTCTTTGGAGGGATGCAGCTAGATTTGCTGATGCTGCGGAAGCTTTGAAGATTACATCAAAAGATTTGTTAGAATTTGATATTATTGATGAAGAAATAGCTGAACCAATTGGGGGGGCGCATACAGATTATAATGTTGTAGCTGATAATATGAAATCTGCGATTATGAATGCTTTAGATGAATTATCTAAAAAATCTCCGGAATTATTGAAAGAAGAAAGATACAATAAATTCCGCAAAATGGGCAGATTTGTTGAATAATATTTTTCAAATGGAAAATTAAAAAACGTAAAATGTAGGGTGGGAAAAGCGTGAGCGGTTCCCACCATTTTTATTTTTTATTGATTTTTCAAAATTTTAGAAGAAGGTAGTTCTTTAACGTAATTAATACTATCTTTTACGCTACTATCAGTCAATTTTTTATTACACGATTTTGTTAAAGCAAATCCGCAAGCTAAGACTGTTGAAAGTATAAGACACATACCGCCTATATTCATAGCTTTTTGTTCTAAAAATTTATTCCATTTATGTTTGATACTAGATGATAAACAAGGTTCATCACTTAAAATATCATCAATAGTTTCTTCATTATTCTTAAATAATGATTTTGGATGTGGATTGTTTTCTAAATAATCTTTGCCATACCAACGTTCTTTCAAGTTTTTTAGTGAACCAAATGAAGTATTCATTGGTAGTTTGTTAATTTCGTAATTATTTATTTGATTAATTTTCATTTTTGATTTGCCTTCTATTTCTATGTATATAGATTAGTTCTGTGGATGTAAGGTGAAAAAAAGTAGATGTAGTTCCCACCATTTTAGTTTGTTCGTTTTTAATAAAACATGTAAAGATTTTTTTTTGTTAGTTTTAAAACAATTTTTTATTCATTTCGTCTGTTTTTTTCCTGTAATCTTTGTCATAATTAATGGCTTTCGATTTTTTTATTGCATCCAAGAATACTTTATTATCAATTGTTTTTGAAACATCAATTCTAGCTGGAACTATCAAACCTGTTTGAGTGAAATATTTGATTGTATCTTCGGAAGAAAGATATGCGACAAATTTTTTTGCCTCTTCTATATTGTGCGACTCTTTAGAAATTGCCCAGCCGGAAGCATCTAGCGGTACTATCCCAGGGAAGGTGATTACGTCCCAATCAAAATTTGCGCTTTCTTTGATTTTAGGATACAGCCATCTACCTGAGAGGTAGAGTCCGATTTTGCCTGCCAAAAACATTTGAGCGAGTGTAGAGCTTCCAATTTCTGAAGGTTTTGGTGCATACTTATCCTCTAGGCTACGGTAAAATTCTAAAGATTTTTGCGGGTTGTATATGTCTTCTCCAAAAGTCAGGATATAGGGTAGCATATAATATACATTTCTTTCGCAGCTAATGCCAAAGTTCTTGCTTTTAGAGATAGAATTTATTAATTCTTCTAAATTTTGTGGCTTTTGTGGGATTAATGTTTTATTTCTATAAAAAACAAGGGTTGAAACATCTCTTGGGATTGCCAGAACTTTGTTTTCATAACTCATTGCTTTGATGCTTTCCGGATAAAAGTCATCAAGATTCTGCCAATCTGATAAATCAAGCAGCTTGGAAGCGTAAACAGGTAAGTAGAGATTATTGATAAATATTACATCCGGAGCTTGGTTTGAGGCAAAAAGTAAATGAACTTTTTGAAAATAGTTTTGCGGTACGTGTAAAAAATTTATCTTGATATTAGGATTATCATTTTCGTAGTTTTTGATAACATTTTCAAGGATTTGAGTTTCTGTTACAGAACCCCAAGATGAAAACGTTAACACGGTTTTATCACTATTTTTTTGACATCCGCATAAGAATGGAATTAATAAAAGCGGCAGAACTAAAAGGACTAGCAATTTTTTTAGCATAAATCCATTACAAACTCCATGTTATCTTTATCGACATTTAAGATGAATTTGTGGATGCCGATTCTTACAATATATCTGGAAGTACCGTTTTCAAGCTTTTTGCTCATACGTGATTGCATATTTTCGTTGTCTAAAATTTCGTACGTTTTGATTTTATAAACTTTATCGCCGATGTAGCCGATTACGCAATAACCGTTATCGTTCTTAGCTAAATAACATCCCATTTTGCTAGCGAATTCATTAACGCTTACAATAGAATATCTTTCTCCATCAAGAATGCAGAATTCCGGTCCTTTTGGAGTATTTTCGATAGATTCTTTTGCTGTTTCGGCTTCTTCTGTTTTCTTTTCTGCATCGATTTTGTTTTGTTCGGCTTTTATTTGTCGTTGCTCTTCTGTACGTTTAATTTGTTCCAAAAGTATTTGAGCATCGGTTTTTTCAACTTTACCGGAATTATTTTTTTCGGCAGCTATTTCACTATCCAAATCTACGTAATTGTTATTATACAAGGATTCAAAGTCGTCCTGCTCATTATCTTCAAGTGCAGGAATATCATCTTCTTCAACAATTTCGAAATTGCCATTAATCTGTTCAAATTCTTTTTGCATATCAGAAACAGTTGGTGCATTGCTTTCATTGATTTCATTTAGGACTTCAAAATCTCTGCTTCCATCGTCGAAAGGTTTGAAAGTTACATTTGTAATATTTCTCAATAAAGCTTCTTCGTCAACTTCTTCCGGCTCTTCTTCTTGTGTTTCATATTTTTCCGGATTTTTAAGTACATCTTCTAAATCAGGCAATTCGTCTTTAATCGACATTTTTTGAACATTATAATTCGTGTCAACGAGCTCAATTTCATCCGAAGGACGAGCTTCGTAAGCATCATCATTGTCAATTTCTTTTGCTAAATCAGGCAAAACATCATCATTTACTTTTAGTGTGCTTACGTCGTAACCTTCACTAAAGTATACTACTTGTGGTTTTGCGTTTGATTCAACTCTCTTTCCGCCTTGTTTTTTTAATGCTTCTGATAAATCAGGAAGCATATCTTTAACGTTTAGTGTCAATAATTCAGAAGATTTATGTGGCTTTGATTTATGTTTTCTGAATTCTTCTTGCATTTGTTCTCGTCGAACAGGATCTGTTTTTAAATTATTGATAAAATCATTATCTAATTCTACGTTTACTAATTTTTTGAGTGCATCAACATCATCTTTAGAAAAAGATATATTTTGAGTTATGGTGTACGCAGTGACAAATCCTTCTAACATATCAGCTGGAGAAGGTTTATTTTCTTGCGGTGGCTTAGATACGAGATATTTTTCAGGATTTTTCAATGTTTCATCACTTATTTCGCTCTGAATTAGAGCTTCAATGTTATCAATGTCATCCTGACTAAATTTCAAGTTGTCATCATTAATATACTTATCGTACAACTCTTCATTGAAAGTATTTTCTTCAGCGGGTAAATTTTCTTCTTTTTCTTCTGCTGCTGCTTCATTTGTATCATCTTCAAAATTATATTCGCTAAGAAAATCCTCTAATGCACTGTTATGTTCAGCGTTATCTTCACTGTAAATTTCTGCAACAACTTCGTTTTCTGTATCATCTGTCTGTGCTTGATTTTGTTCCTGTAATAATTTGTCCAAATCTACAGCATCTTCTACTTCTTGATGCTTTTCTTCAACAATTTCTTCTGGTTGAGAATTTTGTTGCTGCACAGGCATTGAAACAGGTTTCTTGTATGTTTTATCAAGATTTTTTATTGTTGTGTTAATTTTAGGCTTTGCAGGTTTTTTAGTTTTTTTAGGTTTATCATCATCGTCAAGGTTTAAGTTTAGTTGTTCTCCCGTAATATCCGCCATTTTTTCTTTAGCTCGAAGCAGGAAGAATATAAAAATTGCAACAACGAGCAGTCCACTCAAAATGAATTTTATGATTTCACTTGTATTATTTTCTTCTTTTTGTTGTGGTACATTAGTTTTTGCAGCTCCTGTTTCTGAAGGCTGAAATTGTTTTACACTTTCTTTTATATCAACCGGAGTTGTTTGGCTGACTCCGCTTTCAGATTGCAAACCGCTGTTAGATCTTCTTGTAGTGTTTAAATCGTTACGAGTTTCATTTTGTTCATTATTACTTACGGTTTCAGTATTTTTCTGAGTAGTTTCCAACTGTGGTGTTGGTTGAGCTTTATCATCTATATATAACGAAGTTTCAAGATAGAGCGGATGTTCTCCTTGTGTAACTACAATAATCTTGGTGTATCCGACTCCAGAGGTCGTATAAGGCAAGGTTCTGACGTCAATACTTTGAATATTTCTTCCGATTGGAATATCGGTCGGAAGCTGGCTGTCGGTTTCAGGAAGCATAATTTCATAAGTGTTGGTGTCTTTACGTATTGGGCTGATATTTTGTGCATATTTATCTCTTGTATAAATAGTCAGGTTGACATCGCCATTTGGATAATTTTTGAATCCAAGTGACATAAGAGTGTTTTTATAATTTTCTGCGCTAAAAGCTCCAACTACCGTAATTGCTGAAGCTAGAACTAATGCCAACGTTCTTTTTTTATACTGCTTCATAAAATGTATTCTACCACAATGTTAGAATTCTACGTATCCACTATTTAAACTACATATCAGTAACAACTATCTTTTTATCAGATGTAATTTTATCAACATTTAATGTTGTATACAAAGTTTGGTTATAAATAAATTCATTGAGGAAATAACCGTCCGTAGTGTCCGGCATTTCATCTTCCTGAACTTCAAATAATTCATTTATCTTGTCTATTAACAGTGCAAGCTTTAATTCGTTGCATTTTACAATAACAACGGGCTTTTTATCTAATGGTTTTGTTGCTTGCAAATTTAAAAACTTTTTTAAGTTTAAAACGGTTATATAATCACCTCTAAGGTTCATAATGCCTTCAATAAAATCCGGTGTTCCAGGAACATGCGTAATAGTAGTATCTTTTAGTACTTCTTTGACATAAGTTAATTCTATACAATAAGAATCATCATTAAGGTTGAAAGAAATATACTTATTTTTCGCATGTAATTCTCCAGAGGCAAGCTTGAGATTAGATTTATCAGCAATTGCGAGAGTTCTTTTGCTCATAATATTCTTTGATAATTCATCTTGTGGAAATAGAGCCGGAATGTCTACATTTTCCCACTTGTTATCGTGTTGTTTGAGCAAATTCTCAATTGCGTATATGTTTATTATAAAAACAGTTTCTTGATTGAGCTTGTATAGCGCTTCAATAATAGTTTTGCTATCTGCATATGGAATTGCATCAACATTTGCAGCATCAAATGCAAGAATACCGAGAACTTTGTCTGTAATGATACCGAAAATTACTTCATCTGTTTTTATAATAATCAGTTCATTATTGGTGCTGTATGGCTGCACTTCCATGTTCAAATAAAATCTGATATCAACAACATTGATTACGAAGTTGTTGTACTTAAGCAATCCAACAATGTTGTTAGGCAGTTTTTGCGGATAATCCAGCTGCGGAAGTTTCATAATTTCCAGAACATTATCAGAATTAATGGCATACTTATTACCACCGATACTAAAGTACAGGTGAGTATTCTTTTTTTGCTCAATATAATTATAATTGCTCATGTAATATTACCCTGTTTCTTCCAGATTCTTTAGCTTTGTACAATGCTTCATCAGCGGATTTGAGAATTTCTGCTGGAGAATTCAAATCTTGGTAATTCATCGTTAGACCAATACTTGCCGTGATTTTAGCCTTAACTCCATTGTATTCAAAGTCATATTCTTCAATAGAGCGTCTTAATCTTTGAACCGGAATAACAGCGCCTTCAATGTTTGTTTCCGGCATAATCATGACAAGTTCTTCGCCACCATAACGATACAGAAGGTCTGTTTTTCTAAATGCAGCTTTCATTAAGTTTGCAACAGTTTTTAAGACATAATCACCATATTGGTGTCCATATGTATCATTAACTTTTTTGAAAAAGTCGATGTCTAGAATTGCTAAACTAAAGTCAGACGGATGTCTTTTTGTACGGTTAAATTCTTGTTCCAGACCGATTTCGAACTGACGACGATTGTATAATCCTGTTAAACCGTCCAATACAGACATGAATTCTTTTTCTGTATATTGATATTTCATTTTGAAAATCGCAAGAAGTTCGCTAATCATTATATCGAAATATCTGAATGATGCGTAATCAATGTCTTGTCTGGTATAGAAACAGATTCCGCCGATTAGTTTTCTATCAAATACCAGAGGAATAATGATTTTTGAATTCAAGTCTGTAAACTTGTAATCAAGTTCTTTGCCTAGAAGCATTCTTACAACTTCAAACTTGCTATCTTTGATAGGCTTTTGTTCTTCCATTTTTCTGAAAAAGTCATACTGAATGTCAGATAACAAACTTTTTGGCAGGTTTCTACCAAGAGTATCAATATATAAGATATTTTCTGCAAAATCGTCAGGCGATGCAAAAAATATACCTGCAACGCTGTATTCTACAAAAGAACTCATTAGGTTGAACAGCTTTTCTACAAGAATTCTTTCGTAATTCAAAAAGTCGCTTAAATTACGGAATTCATTGGCAAAAACTGATTTTAGAAGCAGGTCGTTCAATATCGAATTAAGTCTTGTTTGAGCAGAATCAGGTGTAGCCTTGGCTGCTAACGCAAGTTTGTATTCCTCACTTACGGGATAACGTCTGAGAGTGGCATTAATATTGCGCACCAATTCTTTCATGTCAATAGATTTGGATAAAAATAATTGTGCACCAGCCTTTTTACCCCAGAAACTATCGATTTTCTTGTCCAAAATGGTAAGCAAAATTACAGGAATTTTTTTGACTTCATCAACATTCTTAATCATTCTGCATAGCTGATATCCATCAATAACCGGCATCATAATGTCTGAAACGACAATATCAGGAATGCATTCAAAAATTTTCTTATAAGCTTCTGCACCATTAGTAGCGGTTTCAACTTCAAAACCACTCTCTACAAGCCCATCTCTCAAAAACTTTAACTGGGTATCGCTGTCTTCTACCAATAAAATCTTAGCTGTCATATATTTATATTATTCCAATTTTCACTATTTTAGTATAAAATGATTATATAATAAAATAGTCAAAAAAACTATAGGAGAGAAGAAGTGCGTAGTGAATTTAATTTCGGACTTAAGCAAAAGTTCAATATAAAATGTATCATTGATTTAGTAGTATTTTTTACCATTTGTGTGGTGTTTATCTTTTTTGCAAGATTATGCAATCTTCAACCGTATGATACATTGGCCTTCTTGGCAGTAATTATTGTTCTGTTTGTAACGGTGCATGTTATTACAAAACAGTGGCTTTTAAGAGCTTTGCGCCAGTCTGTAGTGTTTCAATCACAGTCTTTAGAAGAAACAACATCAGAATTTTTAGAATCAGTAAATGCTCAAAAACGTATTTTCGAAAGCATGGCAGGCAACGCAAAAACGGTATCTTCTCTTGTAGAAAAATTAAAAGCTTTGTCAGAAGATTGCTATTCAACTACTAAAAATGCAGAAAAACAAGTTAATCAATCAATAAATTTTTCTCAAAAAGAACACGAATCAATTTCTTCTAATGCAGACAAAATGCTAGTTTTAAGACAAAAAATACAAATGATTGCAGAACTTATCTTGGAATTGTCTGAACATTCTCAACAAATCGGCAGCACAATCAGCGTAGTTGATGATATTGCAGAACAAACAAACATGCTTGCGCTTAATGCCGCAGTAGAAGCTGCAAGAGCAGGTGAACATGGTAAAGGTTTTGCGGTTGTTGCAGGTGAAATCAGAAAATTAGCTGATGAATCCAAACAAGCTATTACAAAGATTTCTTCTCTTACAAGCAATATTCAATGCACGACAAATTCAACTGTAATGGCTACAGAAGAAGGTTCAAAAGAAATTGAATCAGTTGTAAAAGATATTAATGTTGTTTCTTCTAATTCAGAAACGTTATTAAACTTTATTACAGAAATTCTCGATTCTTTGGATGTTCTTAACCAAAATGCTAAAAAACAAAATGAAATCATCGAACGTTTGAATTCCATAGATGAAGAAAATTCTGCAATTGCAAAAACTTTGGAACAAACATTGCAAGCAAATTCAGAAAAAATTGCGAAATTGAATTCTCTTTCTAACGAAATGAAAAATTCTACAATGGACAATTAGTTTAGAGGAAAGGTATTCAAGTGGATTTTTCTGAAAAAGAAAATAATAAAGAGCTTTTTTCAATCTTCCAGACAGAGTCGGAAGAAATCCTTGAGCGCCTTTTTAATAATTTTTTCTCATTGGAAGCAACTCCTGCAAACAAAGAGCTTATCGCCAACACATATAGAGATTTGCACAGTATCAAGGGTGCAGTTAGAATGGTTGGTTTTAATAACATTCAGAGTATTTTTCATAAAATGGAAGATATTTTTGATGCAGTAAATAATGACAAGTTTACTCTTGATAAAGAAGTTCTTAATTTGATGTCACGCACATTGGAAGTTGCGGCTAAATATTTGCAGGAATCAATCAAAAATGAACGTGAAATTATTGACGATTCATATACTGCTACTGTGTCAAATTTGGAATATATTTTGGAAACAGAGATTAATGAACAAACTTTTAAAGAAAATAATGAAGTAATTTCTGAGCTTGCTAATATTGCAGAGGACTCAACTTTGGTTGGACATCAAGAAGAGATAAACACTGCGTTCAACGATTGTTTTGAGATTATTGACGGAATCGTACCGGAAGAAGAATCACAAGATATAGTTATCCTTAAAGAAGATGTCCAAAAAATATATGACTTCTTTAAGGATTCTAATTTGTACGAAGTTAAAACATCTTTGGAAAACATTCTTACGAAAATAGATTTTGTTATGAATGCAACCAATACACTTACAATTAGTGAAATTTTGGAACTGCGTAATGAGTTGAGTTCTGCTGCAGCCAAGTTTACGACTTCTTGCATAGAAACAGAAGAGGGTGGAACAACATTCTTTGATATTGCAGAAAAAATCAACATGCTTCAAGGTAGTAGTGTTTATGCAAAAGAAATTAAAGATGATATTTTGCAGCTAAAAGAAAACACAGATGACCAGAATATTTTAGAGCTGATTGCTATAATTGTTGATATTTTGGATTTTATTTCTGAAAACTCTGTTCAGTTGGAAGAACAAATGATGATGACGCTCAAAAGCGCTGTTGAGTATTGCGCTTCTCCAAATGAAAGTCTTGATAGTGATTTGATTTTGCAACAGTTGGAAATTATGAAGCAGCTTTTGGAATTGAATTACAAAAAGGATTCCGGAGTTAGTGAAATCAAGACGCTTTCTACGCAAACGGCTTCCGCTGGGAAATCTGCAAGCTCAACAGAAATTAAGACTCTTCACGTTAATGCGCAAAAGTTGGATACGCTTGTTAATCAGCTTGGAGAGTTGATTATTACTAAAATTAAGACAGAAAAAAATCTTGAAAAGATTGATTCTATTAAGAATGCAAATGAAATCTGTCAAAAAGATTTGCTAAAAACTTCAAATTATTTGAGATATTATAACCGCAAATATTTGCAATCCGGTAATACAGACCAATATACGGGTGTTTTTGTAAAACAAGTATTTTCTTTGCTGCTGGACATTACGCAAAATGTATCAAGAACTATTTATGATTTGAATACATTATATCGAGCTTCTAAAGAGGATGATATGAAAATGCGTTTAATCATAGATGAGATGGAATCTATGGTTAAAAATATTCGTGTAATGCCTATTTCTACCGTGTTTAATTCTTTTTCCAGAATGGTTCGTGATATTGCGAATGAAAAGGGAAAAGACATTGATTTTGAGATAGAAGGTAAAGATACTTGCGCCGATAAAAAGATTATTGAAGAAATCAAAACCCCTTTGATACATATTTTGCGTAACGCAATTGACCATGGTATTGAAACGAAAGAAGAAAGAATTGCTAACGGCAAGAGCCCTGTTGGCAGAATTCTTTTGTCAGCAAAACAAGATGATAATAAAGTTATTATTGAAGTTTTAGATGATGGTCAAGGATTTAACTTGCAGAAGATTAAAGATAGAGCCGTTTCGCGCGGATTTTTGACTCAAGAAGATGTTGATAATATGACTGATGAAGCGATTATGAATATCATTTTCTGGCCTGGGTTCACAACGGGTGATTCTATTACAAGTATTTCCGGCAGAGGAATCGGGCTTGATGTTGTTAAAACAAAAATCTCTCAACTTAATGGTAAAGTAAAAGTTATATCAGAATTTGGCAAAGGCAGCTGTGTGCATATTGAAATCCCTGTTACACTTACAACTTTGAGGGTATTTCTTGTACAAATTTCCGGTCAAACTTTTGCGATTCCTATCCAAGTTATTACTACTTTTGTATTGAAAAAACAAAATGAGATTAAGACAAATAATGGCATGCGCACGATTATGTATAATAATGCCATAATTCCACTTTATTATTTGTCAGATATTTTGGATTTGGAACCGACTCCAAGAGGCGAAAAAGAAACTATACTTATTGTAGAATCAGATGACAAGACTATTGGTTTGGTTGTTGATAAACTTCTTGGTGATCAGGATATATTGCAGAAAAAATTATCACCTCCACTTTATAAAGTTAAAAATATTTCCGGTATTACAAACCTTGCTTCTGGCGAATTGTGTTTGATTTTGAACATGCAAGATATTATGCACTTTGATTTTAATAAGGCGGTAACATTGGCTAATAATCAAAAACTTTTGCCAGTGGATGTTCTTTCGTACAAACGTATACTTGTCGTTGATGATTCAATCACTACAAGGACGATGGTTAAGAATATCTTGCTAAATATTGGGTATATGGTGGATGCTGTATTGGATGCCAGCGAAGCACTTTCAAAATTGAGTACAAGCCACTATGACTTGATTATAACAGATTTAACTATGCCAAAAATTGATGGATATGAGTTTATAGAACGCTTGCGTAATGATGAAATGTATGCAGATATTCCTATTATCGTAATGAGTTCTCTTGCTGAAAAATCGGCAAAATCACGCTTAGGCAACATGAATATTGATTACTATATTTCGAAAGATAATTTCGATCAGGAAGAATTGTCAACGCAAGTTAAAAAGATTTTAACTAAGTATCACGAATAGTAACCGGACTTAAATACAAGTGTAAATTTTTGTAACATTTTTTTTATATCTATTAAAGTTTTTCCCAAATATGTCGTAATACATGTAAAAGATGTAAAAAATGGGAAAATAAGTATAATGGAATTAAACAATTTTTGGTTAAAATCTAATAATGGTGAAAATATTGATTTACAAAATTTAAAAGAACTTAAAAAAAGTGACTTAGGGAATAATAATGCCTTAATCCAATTGTTTAATATATTTGACACCCAGAAATCAGATGGAACAGCCGGTTCGGATGGAGTTTTAAATAAATCTGAGTTAACATCACTTTTTAACACATTTAATGCCGGTGCTAATTCGTCAAAGGGAATGTCAAAGTCTGTATTTGAATCAAATGAAGCAGAAGAATATCTTAATACGACAAAAACTACTAGTGGTAAAACATTGAGTGAAATTGGCGTGAAAGCTGCGGATGTATTTGAATTTTTATCAAAATTTGCTCAAAATTCCAATGCTCCGGTAAATGTAAATAATGTTGCAAATGATGTTCACTTAACAGAAGAACAGGCACAAGATGAAGTTATTGCTACAATATCAGAGGATACGGCTAACGCTAGAACTCTTTTGATGAAGCAAGATAATGGGCATGTTAGCCAATTATATAACAAAGCTAAAGAATTGTTTGATTCAGATTTGTCTTTATCTAATGTAGAAGAAGCTTTTATGCTTCAAGAAGAATGTTTAGAAAATTTATCTAAGGCAAAAGATGGCAAATTAAGTAAACGAGAATATTTTTTGCAAAATAGAGAACATCTTAAAACAATGATGAAACGCAGGTTATTTAGAAAAGATGAAAACACCGGTTTAGATTTTCTTGATAATAATCGTGGCAAAATGTCTAAACAAGAATTTGCAAAACTTATGGAAGATTATATCAATGAAAAAATAAATGAGATAGACAGATTAGATAGCTTGAACAAAATTCAACACTCTTTGCTCACAATGGGTACAAGTGGTGTAAATGATGTGTTAAAAAAATATCAAAAAGCTGCACAAAATAAACAAATAACTGACTTTTCAGTGGAATCAAAATCTGCAAAATTACCATCCAAAACTTCTGCGATTCCGCAAAAGTATAATACGACAGAACCTATGACATTCAAGGAAGTTTTTGAAATCGAACGTAATCAAGAATATTCAAAAGACAGAGTTGAAGCTTATATTAGCCAGAAACAAAAAACTGATTTTGCGGTTGGTGCTTATAACAAATATCAATCATTCAAAATGAATTCAAGTGAAATTTTAAACGATTATACAAAATCTGTTGCCGGAACATATACTTTTGGTGGTGGTATGGCTGCAGGAGTTCAGCCAAATCCGGAGAAACAAATGCAAAAAGTTTTGGAAGCATTTGAATCATATTATGCAAATCCGATAGACCAAAATTCTGCAAAAAATGAAATTGAAGCTTTGATAAAAGATAATAAACTTCCTATCAGTGTTATTCAAGATTCTAATGGCAAATTATCGTTAGATTTATCAAAATTAAAAACAGATACAGAAAAAAATAATGTATTAAATAAATTATTAAAACTTGAAGATACAAAATTGGAGGCAAAATTAAAAACAACACTTGGCGGTGAAGTTGATGAAATGTTGGAAATGTTTTCAACTACTACTAAAAATGCTTTTACTAATGCTTATGGACACGATTTTACGAATGAATTGGTTCAAGAAATGTCAGACGATAATAAGACCTTTATACAAAAGTATACCGGCAATGCCTCTCAAATTGGTATGGGTTTGACTGTAGTAGGTGGTGTTCTTTGCTTTACTCCGCTAGCAGGTGTTGGAGCAGCGATGGTAGGTGTTGGTAATACTATGGCAATTGGCGGAATGGTAGCTGAAAGTGCATTAGGTTTTGAAGAAGCTTTGAGCCGTTCTAATCTTAATCCGGAAGAAATTAAGGAATTAAGCAAAACTCTTGTTATGAATGCAGGAGGTTTTGTAGTTGGTTATAAAGCCGGTCAAACCGGTATGAAAGCCTTCAATAAACTGATTGACAAAAAGCTGGCAGAAGTTTTTAAAACGGAAATGGCTAACGGTAATCGAGCAGAAGCTTTGAAACAAGTATTTTCTAACCCTGGATATTTGAAAAACTTTATGCAAGCAGCCGGAGTGAAATTAAGTGCGGATTTTATGATTTCTTATGCCGGTGATTTGGCAATGATGGGAATCCTTGATACTAATGACGATTGGAAATCTCTACTTCAATCTAACTTGATTGGTATTATGACAAGTATGAGCGGTGATTTGAAAAATGTTGCTGATATGGGTATAAAAGGCAATAAAGTTAAAGCTATACAACCAGAAGAAAAAGCAAATAAAACAACACAAGAGTTAGCAAATTTGCATAATGAGACTGAAGTTAAAAATATAGAAAGAAATGAAAAATCATTTGTTTTGAATGAAAAGTCAGATGTAAATGTAGGTAATTTAATAGAGCAAGAACTCGACGATTTCGATATAGAGTTAAATAATTTACTCAACGATGTCGATTTGAAAGAGAATAAAAAGGCATTATTGGATAGTTATAAAGATTCTCCAATATATAATCGGTTAGAAGCATTTTTACAAAACGCATCTATCGATGAAGTTAATCAATTACTTGGGATACATGACTTCACAATCTCTTCTGAAAAAACACAACGATTATCAGAAATAGAACAAGAGATGATTAAATATATAAATAAAAATGATTTAGATTTAATACAAAAAGATATTAGATATTGTTTAGAACAAATCGAAGATAGTGAGCTTAAAGAACAGATTAATAATAGTATTGATGAAATTATTAAGTCATCTTTAACAAAAAATGAAAAATTAGCAAAACTAAAAGATTTACAAGAGGTAGTTGATGTATACAATAATATGAACAGTAATTATACTACTATTCGAAAATCAGATTATGGTCCTGAGTATAAAAACATAGAATTTTTCAAATATTTAGAAAAAAATAATCCTGAGTTATTAAAAGTTTTAAATCCGAATGAAAAATCTGAATCA
>CABQIM010000040.1 GCA_902464375.1 uncultured bacterium
TGCTAGCATAGTCCCTAGCAGATAATACCTCAATTTCTCCATTTTTGACTTTTTGTGCAATGTACTCAATAAATTTTTTAAAGTTATTTTCTGATAAATCAGATGTATCACTCATGTTGTGAGTATAAAAGCAAACCCCACACTTATTTGATATTGCTTTTTCAACGTATGATTTACAGGTGTCTATACTCGTATTTGTTAGATAGTTAGCCCCCGTTCTATATTGTAATCTTGTAGTTATATAATTCTCACCGTCAATAAAGCAACGTTGCATTAAAAATCCCAGTTCTTTACAAGCTTCAGTAATATATTCGGCGCTGTTGTTATCGGGGGTATTGTACATTACAGGGTTAAAGATTCCCATATTTTCCTTTTGTTTTAATCCAGCGTTAATAGCGGCTTTCCAACTGTCTTTTGTATCTCCTCTATCTCCAATAGTGCCATATAACGCCCAGTCCCACCCATTTTCTAGCATTTCATCAAATTGATTTCTTGTCAGTCCTTCTGATATATTGTAGTCACTTGTTTGAGTATCAAGACAAAATGTTGCATTTAATCCAAGTGGTTTCATTATTTGATATTTTTGCCAACTATCTGAATACCAGTCAAATGAAAATATTACAAAAGGTTTTTCAAACTCAGAATATAATATAAATGGTAACTTATTAAAATAAAGGTTATAATGGGATTCTACTTTTTTTATTCTGTCACTTTCTGACATGTTGTAATAATCTAATGGGGTTTCTGTCAAATCAAAAAAGCCGATTTTATAAAATCCAGCATTAAATTCTGCATACCCCACACCTTTAATTTCAGTAGACTTTTTAAAAATATACTCATCACCATTTTTTGAAAACTCGCACACAATAAATTTGTAACCACTGTCTTTTAATACAAGTTTAAATGATGTTTGAATATTCAAAATGTTTATTTTACCAATAGAAGCCGCATTTGTAATATTAGCAATTGTTCCATCATCATTAATTCCTTGCTGTTCCCAAGGAACACCAAAATTCCCGATTTTTGTGTAACCGTTAGGAAAAGCTTTATCTAAATCATTATTTAGTTCACTAACCTGCGCACGCACAGCATCCCCAGCACTAGGATATTTTTTTCCGTTATAACCAATCCTAATGTCTGTTAATTCTGCGTCACCGCTAGTAGAACCAGCTGGCAATGAAGCAAACGTATCCATTCGTGCTTTTAACACATCAATTTTAGCGTTCTGTTCATTTACAATAGGGTCTGTGTAAGTCCTTATAATTTCGTATAATTGACCATTACTAGCCATTTCGTCTAATTTTTTATTAATTTCTTCCTGTACATCAAGTGTACTGAAATAGTTGTTGACATAGCTCTGCAATTCCTCATAAGCTGTACGTAAGCTAGTAACATCACCATGCAAGGTTTCTACATCTTCCATAGTCTTATTCAGATAGTCAACAACTTTACACAGCAACTCATAATAGCTCAAACTATCATCATACACTAACGGTAACACTTTCTGACACCAGTATCTAAAAGGTTGCAACGTCTTATAATCACCCAGCTGTGGTGTAAAATCAGCTGGTGCATTAGGTTTTATAGTTCTTTCATCACTCATACTTTCTCTCCTTTACCATAACCCGAAAAATAAATCATCAAATTCAGCAATAACCATTCTGTCAATATTAAGAAACGTATCACGATATTCTTTCAGCATTCCGCTATAACTTCCACTTCCCTGTTTACCGCTAACACTTTCTAAATATTCCTCTGTATTATTCACCGTTCCAGTGTTGGTATTACTTCCATTTTTTGTATTTGCTCTTTCACTTGTATCACTATATTTAACGTTACTAGTATCTTTATATTCACCACTACCACTATTAGTACTTTCACTTGTACTGCTATCTGTATTACTAATCTTTCTAGCATTAGTCAAATACGTTTCAGTTTCAACCCCAGTCAGAGCACCCTGTGGCGTATCACTATACAAGTCTTTGCTATTACCAGAACCGCTATCACTAGCACTACTCGTACCACTATTTGTATTAGTACCACTAGCCGTATTATCCCTTGTGCCACTACCTGTATTTTTATCTGTACTTGTTTCCGTGCTAGTTCCATTTTCTGTTTTATTTTCATCAATAGTCCGATTGTGTGTTCTTGTAATATTCACATCATATAACGGATTAAACTCTAACAGCGCACTTTTGTAAAGCTGATTATAATATGGTAAAATCTCCTCTAATCTCGTATTTAACCACAACTTCCAAATACCAACAGTTTCAGAACAAATCTCTCTCAAATAATAGTGTTTTAAAATTTTCTTGCAAATAACAGCTCTGTAATTTTCGTCAAAAATTTCAGCTTTTGTTGTAAAAATTTTATTCCAGCTATTATTTAAAATTTCGTCAACATCATCACACCCTTTAGAATTTTCAAGCCCCGATTTACTTTCACAGATAAAACGAACCTCAGTTGTATATTTACTCATTCAACACAACCTCACTTTCTCCCACTGTGGTATCAACACCTTGTCCCTCATAGATACTCATAAAATCTTCTCTATAATTGACTTCAATATTAGTCCCAAACATAGCATTGATTTTTTTAACAGCTTCTCTTCTGCTCTGCAATCTTGAATACCTACTTGAAATAGTTCCGCCCTGTGCCTGTGAACTTTCTATAGCTAACATACGCTCACGCTTTTGTGCTCCACTGTTGTTAATGCCTAAATAGGTCAACGCTTCATTCCAATACATTTGTTTCAAATTATACAATTTATCGCAAACATAAGGTGCACCAGTCTGTAAGCACTTTAAAGAATTTAAGTCAAGGTTTTTATCACCAAAAATGAAAGGCGAATTACCATCAAACTCTTTATATAAATTCTTTAAGGTCAATCTCTGTTGTTCTGTACCCTGTATCAGCACTGGTGTTTTCTGTGCGTTAGCGTTTACATCTATAATTCTATCCAGGTTATACAATCTTCTTGCAAACATTTTCACCTCTAAAATTGAATTGGTGTGCAAATAGTTATTCCAGATAATTACACTGTTGCTTTCTTTCAACAATTTCTGGTAGTTATTATATCCAGAATAAGCACGCCTTAACACTGGATTACCGTAAACGTCTAATCTTCCGCTAGGTAAACAGTCTAAACAAAGATTGCCTATTACGTCATCATCAAAATAAACCATAGACCCATTCTCAAACAAATGTAATTCAAGGTATCTTGCATCTACTGTTGGTGGCAAATTTTTCCATTCAAACATTGATACGCTCAACTCTGTTAATCTGTTCAAATACTGCATATATGTTAGATTATTTACAGTAGCACTTTCACCGAATAGTGTTTTTTCTCTTTTTCTGTTCCCCATTTATTCACCCCCTTGTGGACTATTATCTAAGCTATAATCACCTATTTCAGACCCATTTTTCCAAAATGTAATACCGTTGTCATAAATGCTACAAATTAACCGCATATCATCACTTGGAATGCTACCTGTTATTGTACACCCTATAGTTTTAACATAATTCCAATGTGGACGACTATCTCTGTTTGGAATTTTCAGTCTTTTCACAGCATAGCCATAAACAGTGAAATAATCATCAATCATTTTGGCATATTGGGCACTTATGGAACATCTACCACCGTAAAAAGATTGTAGTCCACTAGCAACACTATTGTTACCAGTGTTAATACTACCCCTTACAACATCCGCTTGAATTGAAGCTTGATACCCCTCCGACAGTGATTTCATAACTGTGTTTGCAGTGTTTACAGTCGCACCTACAACTCCACCACCTAAATAACCGCTTACCATTTTAACCCCTGTTTCTGTCACTAATGGTAAAGCATTTTGCGCCAGCCATGCGCGAAACGCGTCTGTACTCCACGAGCACATAGGATAATTAGCCAGTGTTAAGGTTTCGTTTAAATTTAGTTCAGCACCCTTGTAATTGCGCGGTCTTAGTACACATTGTATAGGCATTGTCATTGGAACTGTTATATTCCAGGCTGGCGTTAGGTTTTCAAAAAACTCATACCTTAAATTTAGTGAAGAAGCTCCAGCATTTGTAATACAATAAAAATTATATGGATATGTGTATAGTTTTTTATTTTTCGGTTTATACCCATCTATTTTCATTTCATCACTTACTGCACCACTTGAACTATTAAATGAATAGGCATTTTTTGAAAAAATAATTGTAGTACCCTCGTCTGGTATAACACTACCTGTAGCAATAGCTGGTGCAATATACATAGCTACAACTGCTTCTGGTTTTTGAGCGTATTTCGTTAAAAGTGTGTTTATTGATTCCGGCTTATCGAGTGGGTACGCATGTAATGTACATCCACCGTACACACCGTCATAAACTGTGCCATTGGGAGCTTCATCGGCGTCGCTAACAGCAACAAAAACTGCAAGTTTATTTAGCGCAACAGATAAATCTTTGTAATCGTTAAACACATACTCACCTAAATTTACGTTTTCTGGCTCAATGTGAATACCAATATTATCTGTTACTGTGTGCTCTCTTTCAACAAAGCATTGGTCTAAACTGTAATCAAAAAACCATGTCTGCATTACATCAATTTCAAATTCAATCTGTGAACATTCATTGTTTAAATACTCAACAGAAGTGATAAACGCGTAAAACCATTTATTACCATATGATGTGTTTTGAAACATCATATAATTACAGTCATACAAATTATCAGCTTTTATTCCAACCCTAGCATAACCACGCTTAACTCTCTGGTACGTGTAATTATTCAAGTTGTATTTTTGCAATCCCATGAAATAAGTAGCCTGTGCACTGGCGCTTCCAAAATATATGGTATGGTCAAATGTTTTATCTAAAGGAACGTCTTTTAAAATACGAATATTGGTATTAGGCTCGATATACATATATTAACCTCTTTCAAAACTCTAGGGTAAGTTATTAACTCACCCTAGATTGACTATTTACTCTTTATTCATTGTTACAGTATCACCGACATTGCTAGCACTTGAAATGGTTGTAGTGCCCTTATAAGTCTGACCATTAACCTCTGCCACTAAAGTGATTTCGGTAGCGGCTTTTGAAGCTGGAATAATAACAGCGCCGTATTTCTGAATAGCAATTCCGTTTGTAGTGGTGCTTTCATCCTGTACAAAATGAACACTATTCGGCTCAAGGCTAGCTCCGTCTGTATCAGCACTTAACGCAAATACTGTAGCTTCTTCACTGTGGTCTTTGCTGATAATTTCAACTGTTAATGTAGTCGGTAAAGTGATTGTTGCTGTGCTCTGAACGAATACAACAGCGTTCGCAAATGGTGAGTAAGAAACAGTTTTCCATGTGTGGTAGAAATAGTTCCAATACATGCCACTAGCTACATACTTTTCTGTGAACTTGTTATTGTTGTCGTAAACTTGAAACCAATTTTCATCAAGCAATACCGCTTTTACGTCTTTCATCAGATTTAATTCAGCTGTTGTAATTTCTTCAATACCGTCAGAATTTTCTCTGATAACGTCAAAACGTTCGTTGTCAAACTCAGACCAACTGTCAATAAGAAACAGCCTACCCATAAAATCTGCTTTTTCCATGTTGAAAGCTGAAGCAAGAACAGATACATCAAATTCTGCGTTGAATGTTGCATCCATGAAAATAACCTGTCTGTCTTTTGGCGTGTTTGTTTTAACACCAGACTCGTTATAGTTTGATGACATAAACGGTAAAAGATTTGATGTCCCCCTAAATTTAACGGCTGCATCCGTTAAATAGTTAGCCTGTCCAGTAGAAATCGGAAACATTTTTCCGTGACTGATAGCTTTAATTAACAGATACTTAAACAGCAAAAATTCGTCATATTCAGCTGCGGTGTAAACGGCATCGACGATTTTTGCTATAAGGTTCTGCACCCCCTCAATTGAAAGAAAAGCCTGTCGTAAATCTTCATCCTGTATGGTAACTGGGTAGATAACGCGCCAGTTCATTGTATGAAATACACTTCTCACGTCTGGAATTGTTCTCTTGAACTCTCTTTTCGGTGCTTTTTCAACGTCAAAATCTACTGCTTTTGCAATTGAAACGAAAATATCTTCCACGCTTTCGCCAAATTCAAGATATCCTTTTTTCAAAATTGCATATGGGTTGTTGAATGTTGCACTCTGCATTCGTACAATTGCAATACGATTAACAAGTGCGTTAATGAACTGATTTGCAAAAGCTGGCGTGCCATAAATCACTTCCCCTACTTTTGGGATATCAGTTGTCTTTGTAACTTCTGGTACATTCTGCTGATAATCATAACTTGCATTTTGTCTGATAACGTTTAGAATGTCCATTGTTGTTGCGTTTAATGTGCTAACAGCAACTCGTCTAGGCATATTTAACCCTCCTTAAATAAATCTGAAAATGTTTTTTTCACTTCTGGTTCTGGGTCTGGTTCTGGTTTAGGGTCTTGGTCTGGTTCTTTACTGAAAAAACGATTTGTGTATCGCTCTCTCCACGATTTATCATTTTCCTCATATTTTGTTTTCCAGTCCTCACCATCACCACTTGCTCTTGTTTCTAAGTCGGTGAGCGTGTCACTAACATCTTCAAGAAATGAAATTGTTTCGTCATCCGTGTTATCTCCTACTCTTATTTTAATTGCTTCCAAAATTTCATCTTTATTTTTTACAGCCATATTATAACCCCCTATTCAATTTTTGTCCACTTGTTTTTATCGAAAATCTCAGATAATCTTAAAGAAAGTGGGTGGTCTGGTGAAATAAGAATATCTCCGTTTTCTGTTACCATAATTTCAAAACCAGTTTCATGTTTGTACTTTCCCTTTGTAAATAACATTTTATCAACTCCTTTTTCTTATAAATTGTTTCACGTGAAACGTTAAAAATATCGAATCATCATATAAAGTGGTAATTTTGTTTTTCTTTTTGATGGGATTCCACCACCCCCACCACCGGCACTAAAATAACGATATAACATTACTGCATTGTTAAAAATTTCTGATTCTGTTAAATAACCATCTTTTGTTATCCAGTTAGTAATATTGGTGTTGTTTGCATTACTTGAAATAAAATTGTAACAAGCGTTTGCACGTTCTACTCGATAGTCCCATGACGAATCGTGTATTCCCTCCCAGCACATATTCCAATAATGCGTTAGACTTTCAATGTCAGTGCTAGTTGACTTTAAAAAATCTTCCAGTGTAGCGTACTCTTGATACCCAGTTTTAGGCATCCACACATTTTCATGTACGATATATGCGCACTGTCCGTTTCCATCATCATCAGCATAACCATTTGATTGTAACCATTCATGCAACTGATAAAGTCTACCGTGTGTATCTCCGTCTGTGTTAGTCCATTGACCTAGACCGTACCCTACGTTTAAAGCTGTCCAATCATGCGGTTCTTTTTCCCAAACACCTGGATTTATATTTGATTCTTGCCAGAAATTACCACACATAGCGGATACAACGTAGATACTAGCACCATAGCCACTAACACCACCATCACCGTACCGAAATAATCTTTGGAATGATGACGTATAAGTACTTATACTTACTTGGTCTGCTAGTGGTCTTTTGTCAGTGTGAGCACCCATGAAAATGCCAGAACCTTGTCCGCCTTGGTAACACATTTCTGTGTGTGTTGGGTTTAAACCTATGTCACCCGCTAAATACTCGCCAGTTGCAGATACTTCTGTAAAGCCTAATGATAATAGCACTTCTGCCTCATTGTAGGTTGTAAATGCGTTGTTGTTTGGTGCATAATTAGGGGTTTCAAAACCACCAGCTAACAGAGCGTAATTTATAAAAGAACTACAATCATAGTAAGTAATACCGCCAATCGTTTGTTGATTCCTATATGTGGTACTATATCCTACGTTTGGAGCGTTGCATGTTTCAATAGCCCACGAATAAGCCTTGTTAATATCTGGCATGTTACCCCTCTACAATATAACAGTTGTACCCCTTTTTGCTTAACTCTTTTTTCAACTTTTCAGCGTTTTTTCTGCTACGAAATGCCCCTACTTGCACCTTATAAAATTTCTTTATGTTCGTTAATTCCGCAAACTGGGATTTTCCGTCTGCAATACAGATACCTTTTGCGATTGCTCTACCCAGTTCTTTTTCGTGGTTGTCAATCCATTTTTCAGTATCGTCATTATCGTGAAATTCACATTCGAGATAAGCTGTCACACATTTTGTTGCATTAATTTCATATAGATTATTTGTTGTTTGTACACCTTTATCTTCTGTTGGAGTGAGTTCAGCTACTTCATTGTATATGTTGTTCACATATCTATTATTTATTGTACCTGGATAACATAACATTAAAGTACCGTGGCCACCTCCAGCATTTGTATGAATCGGGATATGTAAATCTGCCCCCCATTCGTTACTTTCTTTTACTCTGTCTTTATAGGTATTTTCTGCTACTGATGAACCAACCTTAACTTCATACCCATTCAATTCTAAATATGCTCTCGCATAATCCGCAATCTTGATACAATGAAAAGCTTCTGAATGTTTACCACCAGCTACAATATTGCTCCACTGGTCTGACGGTGAAAGATATACTTTCATTTTTAATCACTCCTTATTAATGTCTGAAATATGAAATAGCTCCATTAGTTTGTCTGGCAAAATGTCTGAATTAATTTTACAGATATTTTCCAGAATTGAAACTAATTCAGTTGTGCATACGTAAAGGATTATAATCGGAAGTATTGATACATCTATATGAAAACCAATATATTTCCCTTGTGTATCAACCAACCATGCTACAATGTAGCAAAGTATAAAGCCAATTTTTTTGAATAATCCATCACGTAGTTTTGCTGATTTAATGTCTTTTGATTTTACCGCGGAAATAATACCTGTGACTAAATCAAGAGCATTAAAAATCAGCGCAATAATAACAGGGTAAAACTGCATACTTTTTTCACTTCCTCTCTTATTCATTTTAATTTATTATAAACTAAATCTTGAAAAATGTCAATAGGTGTGATATAATTTAATAAGGAAAGGAGCAATAAATTTTATGAGCAAATACTATGATGGAACTAAACTTTTGTCAATGCTTGATATAAATGGAAATAAACCAGAAATATACATGTGTACAACTAATCGTACTGGTGGAAAAACAACCTATTTTGGTAGACTGTGCGTTAACAGATTTCTTGATAAAAATGAAAAGTTTGGACTTTTATATAGGTACAATTATGAACTAGACGACATTGTTGATAAATTCTATAAAGATTTAGGCAGTTTATTCTTTCCTAGTTATACTATGACTTCAAAAAGAAGAGCAAAAGGAACGTTTCAAGAGTTGTTTTTGAACGAAAAAAGTTGTGGGTATGCTTTGAGTTTAAACAATGCAGACCAAATCAAAAAATATAGCCACTTATTTTCAGACATTCAGCGAATGATTTTTGACGAATTTCAGAGCGAAACAAATCACTATTGCGATAATGAAACTAAGAAATTTATAAGTATTCACACATCCATAGCTAGAGGACAAGGCGAACAAGTTCGATATGTCCCAGTTTATATGTTAAGCAATCCAGTCAGCATTATAAATCCATACTATGTTGAAATGGGCATTTCTAGTAGGCTCAAAGACGACACAAAGTTTTTAAGGGGGGACGGCTTTGTACTTGAACAGGGATATATTGAAAGTGCAAGTATAGAGCAAAAAAATAGCGGATTTAACAGAGCTTTTTCTAAAAATAGCTATACTGCCTATAGTAGTGAATGCGTGTATCTGAATGATAACAAGGCTTTTGTTGAAAAACCAGCTGGAAAGTCAAAATACCTTTGTACTTTAAGATATAAAGGAAGTGACTTTGCGTTACGCGAATATACTGAAAGTGGTCTAATCTACTGTGACGACAAGGCAGATAGTTCTTTTTTAACTAGAATTTCAGTCACGACTGACGACCATAATATAAATTATGTTATGTTGAAACGTAATGATTTCTTTTTATCGAATTTGCGCTATTTCTTTGAGCATGGTTGTTTTCGATTTAAAGATATGCGTTGCAAGGAAGCTGTGTTATCAGCTTTAAGTTATTAGGTATCTGCTTTTGTTTCCATTAATGAATAAACAGGGTAGCACGGTTGAAAAATACTGCCTGTTTACTTTTCGGTTGCGCTGACCGCTTTAAATGGTACAAAAGTTACAGATATAAAAATAGCGTGAGTAAAGAAGATTTTTTCTTCTCCTCACGCTATTTTATTTTATATTTCTTTTTCACATTTTATTAAATACTCTTTAGTTTTTTCTGGCGTTGTGTTGTACTCTTTGCATGTTTCCTCTAAAACGCAATGCTCACAGTCTGTGTTATCACATTCTTCTATTAGAAAACCTAATAACTCACCATATGTCATATTTTTACCTCATTTCATAAGTAGTATTCACAAGTAATACGCCTCCACGTATGCGAATTGGTCTAAGCTTATCTGGCACTTTCAACCCAACTTTAAAGTCGCTATAATCTCTAACAATCGGCTTGTTGTTTTTATCAAATAAAAATTCTTTTTCTTCATCACTCCAGTTTTCATTTACATCAGCTGTACCTTGCATAGATATTTCAAACAAATCTTTGCATTTTTTCGGCATACCAGCACATTTAATATTGTTGTATTGTTTACTTTCTTCTAATGGTATAAGATTTTCGTGTGTAACGTGTTCAATATAAGTTTTCTGCCTTGTAAATATAGCTTTATCCCAACAACTTTCTAATTTCCAGCAACAAAATTCTTTGTCGTCTACTTCAATTCCTTTTATTTCTTGCGGTAATAAATCACAATGTATGCTGTCTGTATCTGCGTATATAAACCCCCTTTTTTCTGCTCCATAATAATTTTTCTGTGCAGCTCGTATTGTAAAATTTCTTGAATATGATGTAATAGCAGAGCCTATAGCAATATAACCCGGCTTCTTTTCGTTTTCTACTACTTGCATAAATCCTATAGATTTATCGTCTTTAACGTATGCAATCTTAAAAGAAGAATCGGTGCTACTTGCCATTTTCCCATATAGGTTATTTAAAAATAGCTTTGCTAACTCTCTTAACGCACCTTTACTTTCCTTTTTTATTTTAGCGTATTTGTTGATGTATTCGTCAAAAATACCAACCATAGAATAAAAGTAACAGCCATCAATAATTTCAAAATCAACTAACTCATAGTGCTCTTTTATTAGTTGATAATCTGTCATGGTTAAAGTTAGTTCAACTTTAGCCTGTTGTATATTTCCGTTTTTATCTATGTAATACGGAAACTTTTGACCGTTTTCATGGTTATATACGTCGCTATCTTCTAGTGATTCTGTACCTTTATATTTTAAATCCCCCTTTACTTGAATAAATGGCAAATAGTTGTCTTTTATGTAAAACCTTGTTTTTATTCTTACAAAGTAATACATATTTTCTTTTAGCGCTTCTTCTGGAATAAAATTTCCAGTCCAAAATTTTGGTAAACCTATAGGATATTTATTTCCGCTTTTACTACTCATCATAGATGGGTAAAGAGAATTTACATCAGCCGTTGTCCCATTCGTTTTTATTTTATTTTCTTTTCCTTTTACTAAATAGCACCAGCCCCCCCTATATGATTTCCGTAACCAATCACCGGCATTATCATATTTGTGTTCTTGTTTATCAATTTTAAAATCATATAGATTAGGAAACATTTCGGCGTAATCTAATTGAATTTCTAAAGATGACCGACATATTTTTTTATATTCTTCCAAACAACATGAACCTATGGTTAATTTATTATGCCCTTGTTTAAACATAATTTCTAGTGCTTCTTTCACGACAAGAACATCATTCGCTATATACTCTTGTTCTTCTTTTGTTATCTCGCAGCCAGCATAACGAAAGCCAGTATATTCCATATCTAATTTTTTATGCTTTGTACCAAAGCTTTCACCTATTCTTTTAACAGAAAAAGGTAAAAGTTTAAGAGAATCACGTATTTCTATAAAATGATTTTTTACCTTTACTATGATAGAATACCACATTCCTCTATCAGATATGGAGTATTTAAAGGTGTTATTAAACATTTTAAATTGCTGTTTCCATTTTACGTCAGTTTCTTTATCTCCAATTTTATCATATGCCTGTGTAAATTTTTTATCAACTAATAAATATGATAACCAAAAAGCCCCATCAAATTTTAGGTTGTGATAATATACAACAACGTTGCAATTTAATGACACTAAATAATCAAAAGTTTCAGCTATACTATGTAGAATTGTTACTTTATCACTGAATAGTTCTACAAGCGCACTAGCCCACACTTCTGTGTTTACTTGCCCTTTGTACACAGTTGTTTCAAAATCTCCCATAAAATAACGATATTCACGTTGTTTCATTCTGGCTGTTCAAAATCCTCATTATATTCTGATTCTAAATCTAAATCTTGTAACTGTGAGGGCGTTAAACTAGTACCTGTTAATATTTCCATAAATAATCTAGTTGCTGACTGTATTGCTTCTGCTTTACTGTCCCATAATACTATAGTTAATAATTCTGATAGTTTATCGGCATTTGCTTGTAATCTATTACCAATTTCTTCTTCACCAAATAACACTATTTGCTGATTGATTAAACTCAATAATAAACTTTGTGAACGTATAGTTTCTTGTAGTGCTACAGGTCTGCGTCTTTTTCTTCCTACCCAACTTGTGTCAATTTGTAATCTACTTACAAAATCATCTATTATATTTTTAAATACTTCTTTTCCCTCTGATGGTAGTTGCTCACGGTGTTTTTCTGCGTCTTTAAAAGACCAACTACGGCGTTGTTTCTGTCTTTCTTTTCTAGCTTTAACAGCTTTTCTAGCTCTTTGTTTTCTTTCTTCTTTTAGTCTTTTCTGTGCTTCTTCAATTTCACCTGTCGATTCTTCTACATATAACGATTTTTTATATAACTTTTCTGGCGTTAATTTCTCTAATTTTCTTACACTTGCTTTTGTTACTTTTTTAGGCTTTTGTGGGATTATATCTTCCTCAAATATAAATCCACGTTTTTCTGCCCGACGAATAAATTGTTTGATTCTTTTTAGTTGTTTTGAGTATAACTTTTCTGATTCTGTTTGTTTCCGTTTCTTTGCCATAATTTCCCCCCCTTTAATAAAATAAGGGGGGTTGCCCCCCCCCTGTTAAATCAACTTTATCAGATTGACTCCACATCAAGAACACAATTGATAAAAACACGTCCAGCTTTTGTTTTACCACTAATTTTAATAACTGTAAATGGTGTGGTTTCCATTACACTGTGAATATCACTGATTGAGCATTTAAAAGTTGCTGACTGACAGCTGTAAACTTTTTTCTCTGGTGTAATAATACTTAACACTTCTACAACTTCTCCGGTTTTTTCTTTCACATCATCAAATGTTAGGTAACCATCAACTTTGATTTTTTCACCGTCTGCTACATCTTTCATTGATGTAATATCGGGGGATGTTGTCATAAGATACTTTTCAACTGGTGTAAACTCTCTTGATGTTGCTTTAATTGTAATCATAATTTTATTCTCCTTTTATTAGTTGTTTTCTGTTTCTGTTTTTCCTGTTCTATCTAACAGAGGACGTGCAAGCTCAACAAATTCCTGTTCTGTCATTCCGTAAAGTGTTTCCTCTGTTTCAGTATCTACAACATGTACGACTTTCAATGATTCAGTTTCCAAAAGAGGCTTTACCTTTTTCAGAATTGTTTCCTCATCTTTGTAAGTGCGTGGAATTGTAACAACCTTGTTGCATGGTTCTGCGTGTTCAATGTCCAAACAAAGAACGTTGACTTTTGTTGTTGTGATGGTACGTGTAACCATTGGTAATCTTGCCATAGCTTTTTTCTCCTTTTTCTTTAATTTTTTGTATTTTTATGCAACACCCTCTTATGAGGGAATAAAAATAAACGGAATTGCTCTGTTTTAATGTTTCACGTGAAACAATTAATGCGTACTAGCATACTTTTAAGTTTTTTGGGGTTTAGGTGGGCGGATTGAATACCGCCACACCTGTGGCAAATGTAACTTGTTATTCCTCATTACTTTTATATATTATCATATTTTGTTATAAATGTCAATACTTTATTTGATTATTTAAAATAAAAATGCTCGGATAATATATAATCTCTGTAGCCCTTTATAATATCTTTTGTAACCTGTTCGGCGGTTAAGCCGTGGGAAATGTGACTTGATATTTCCGATATTGTGAAATGGTATGTGTAAATGCCTAAGGGCTGAATATCAGCAACCAAAACATCATCCTGTACCCAACAATTTGAATACCCTTTAATTTTTTTGTGTAATGCTTTTCTAACCTTATTTGCAAAAAATGCCGTCATTGTTTTTTCTACTTTAACTGCCATTGTCTTTTTCTCCTTTTATGGTACACTAGTTAATTTTTTAACAATGTTTTAATTTTCCAGCTCCAGTTCTAATAAATCGTCAATAACCCTCATACGTATTACATCACGAACCAAAAGCTCATTTGTATTACCTAATTCAATATAGTAATTTGCAAAATGTTCAGTGCTAAATTTCATATCGTATATGTTAAGTGTTACTCTAATTTTTGTTCGCGGGTCAACCCACGTTAAAATATTATTAAATTTCATGTTCTTTTTCATCTCCTTATACGTTATCTGTAACGCTTTAAAATTCTACAAAGGAAAATTCGTAAAATGTCTCAAAATCCATTGATAACAAAACCCCAAAGGTTTCACGTGAAACAAGTTTTATATCATCACTACCTGTGATATATCTAGCGTGAGATAATAAATCACGCTTTGATGGGTTTCTCTGCGAATCGTAAGTGAATTGTTTAATATCGCCGTCTACGCTAACAGTAAAAATAGTTCGTTTTGCTTTTACTTTTATCATTTATATACTCTCCTTTATGTTTTTTATTTCCCTTTATAGGGTAATGAGTGGGGTGGAATCGAACCACCCTACACCGTCACGCTTTTATTTGTTATAATAACCTCTTTTTTCTAATTCTGAATGAATAGTGGCACTAATTTTCTCTGCATTTTTTGCTAATCCAAAACATTCTTCCATCTTATATTGTTTCTTAGCATAATAAAAAGTGATTGCTAGTTCGTTAAATGCGTCTTTTGTTGCTGTTATGTCACCTAAATTACCCAATGTAATAGTAATTCTTTCTTCTTTCATAGTTGTTCTCCTTTTTTCTTATTTCTTTAAATGTTATTGCCTACTAATCATCAAACACTACTAAATAACTGTTATCACGTGTTTCTAATCTCATACCGTCTGGTGTAAACCATGAACAAGTAAACTGAAAGCTATTATGTGAGCAAATTGAAAATCCCTCTGCATTATCAGTTCTGCAATATTCGTCATAGCATTTATCCCATGCCTTCTGTTTTGCTGTGCTCCATTTAT
>CABQIM010000041.1 GCA_902464375.1 uncultured bacterium
AAATCTTTGGCTTTTGGATTCGTAATAACTTTGATAAGCTGTTCTTGCGGTATGGAAGCAAAAGACGGTGCTAAAGGTGTTGGTATTGCTACTACGAAGGCGGTTGTTTGGTCGTTTGTTGCGATTGTTATATTAGATTTAATATTTGCAGCGATATTCTTTTACTAATCGAGGAAAATAATGGGAATAGAAGTTAAAAATTTAGTAAAATCATTTGATAAAAAAGTTATTTTGGATAATATATCGTTTAAAGTTGATGACGGTAAAATTTTATCTATTGTAGGGTTTAGTGGCTCCGGAAAAAGTACTGTACTTAAACTTATAAGCGGCTTGATAGCCAAAGATTCAGGAGAAATTAATACTTCCGGCGGTGATATTGCTATGGTTTTCCAGTATTCAGCTCTTTTTGACTCTTTGAATGTATTTGATAATATTTCTTTTGCTTTGCAAGAAAGAAAAGATTTGAGAGGAAAATATACAAGAAAAGAATTGGAAAGAATTGTTGCTGAAAAACTGGAAATGGTTGGTTTATCCGGAATAGAAGATAAATTTCCTTCTGAATTATCAGGCGGCATGCAGAAGCGTGTAAGTTTTGCACGTGCGATTGTAACCGAGCCGAAAATTATTTTGTATGATGAGCCGACTGCCGGCTTGGATCCGATTTCTTCAACGTTAATTGAAGATTATATTGTAAGGTTAAAAAATGAAACAAATGCTGCGTCAATTGTTGTTACACACCAAATGTCAACAATAAAAAGAACTGCTGATTCCGTATTGATGTTGTATAATGGTCATGCAGTTTTTGAAGGAACGGCGGAAGAGTTGTTACGTGAGGATACACCATATACAAAGCAATTTGTAAACGCAACAATCGAAGGTCCGATGAAAATGAACGCATAATAAACTCTGTAGAGTGGGAAATTTAGTAGGGTGGAAAAAGCCATCATTAGTAATATAAAATAGAAAATAATTACTCAAATGCGTTCCCACCGAACGAAACAAGAAACAAAATAAGGAAAATAAAATGAAATTATCACCATCATTTAAAGTAGGAATATTAACACTGGTCGCTCTAACAATACTTTTATTTACAGTATTGTGGATAAAAGGACGTTCATTCTCTTCTGCAGAAAGAATAGAAGTTCATTTTAAAGATGTTAATGGTATGCGTCCAGGGTCCGGCGTACAAATGATGGGCTTAAGAGTTGGTCAAGTAGAAGAGATTATACCTGTCGTTGATGGCGAATCAAGTTATGTAAGAATGAAATTCGTTATTACAGAACCGGGGATTAGTATTCCGAAGGCTTCTACATTATCAATTCAACAATCAGGTTTAATCGGTGAACAGTTCTTGGAAATTACACCTCCAAGGGTTCGTTCTGTATACATTCCTGTCTTGAACAAAGATTTGCTTTCAAATGGTGCGGAAGTCGAAATTAAACTTGATGACAAATATTATAATGTCGGTAATGTAAAGAAATCACAGATTATGACCGCAAAACTTGTACCTGATGAATTGAAGGATTTTGTAAAAACAAGTTATGCTTACAAGATTGATTATGTGGTAAATCTTCCTGGACTTATTATTCCTCACTTCATGACCGGTAAAATTGTTACTGAAAACGGAGTAAAGAAATTAAGAATAGCTCCTTTGGATAATACAGCATTACCTTATCCGAAACAAACATCTCCTTACACAATTATTGAACCAATGAGAATTGCTGATTTTATGGATTTGCAATACAAAGCTGCAGAATCATTGACAGAAACAAACCGAATTGTTAATGAATTGTTGAATGATTCTATGATTGCAGAAATTAGACAATCTGTAACAAACTTCAAACAGTTAACCGCTCAAGCTACAACTACTTTGGCTAAAACTGAAAAACTTATTGATTCATCAAGAAACGATATTGACGCTATTTTATGGATGATGAGTGATGTATCAAATAACTTTAACAAATTAGCAACTAATATTAACGGCATTATTGGGGATGAGAAATTTAAGCCAATGATGTATGATACGGCTGAATCTATTTCAAATCTTTCAAAACAGTTGACTCCTATTGTAGGAGCTGTTGATGCGAAAGAATTTGCAGAAGACTTGAATGCTGTTATGAAGAACTTGAACGAAATCTCAACATCAGTTAATCAAATGACAAAAGATGATAATTTGAAAGTTAAGTTAGAAACATCTATTGATAACTTGAATACTACAATGTGTGAAGTGTCAAAAGCTTTAGAAACTGTAAACGGTCAAAATGGTGATAAAGAAGGTTTAAAGCAGATTGTTGAAGACACTTCTTCTACAGTATCTAACTTGAAGAAATTCTCTGAAAAATTGAATAAGAGATTCTTGTTATTCAGATTAATGTTTTAAAAATTAAGGCAGTGTGAAAAATTTGCACTGCCTTTTTATTTATGATAATATTTTTTATTATTGGAGTAGGAAAATTATGATAACAATAAAAGATGTAGAACACGTAGCTAAATTGGCTCGCTTGGAATTAACGGAAGAAGAAAAAGAAAAATTTACAAAACAATTGGGTGATGTGCTTAAGCATGTTGATGCAATGAATGAGGTTGATACATCAAATGTAGAACCTATGGCTCACGCAATTGATTTTGTTAACGTAATGAGAGAAGATGAAGTTTATTACGAACAGACAAAAGAAGAACTTATGAAGAATGCTCCGGACGAAGAAAACGGGTTCTTTAGAGTTCCAAAAATTAACTAAGTTTTTAAAAGAGGGGTTTTTGCCCCTCTTTTTTTGAGAAATAATAGATTTGTAAAAAAATAAGGATTCAACTATGACAAAATACATATTTATCACAGGTGGTGTTGTAAGTTCTTTGGGTAAAGGTATTATTGGAGCTTCTTTAGGTAAGCTTTTGAGAGCAAGAGGATTTTCTGTTGCTATTCAAAAATTTGACCCTTATATAAATGTTGACCCCGGAACAATGAGCCCATTCCAACATGGTGAAGTTTTTGTCACAGATGATGGTGCAGAAACTGACTTAGATTTAGGTCACTACGAACGCTTTATTGATACAAATTTTTCTCAATTGAGTAATGTAACATCTGGTAGCGTATACCAAACTGTTATTCAAAAAGAAAGACGTGGAGATTATTTGGGTGCAACTGTTCAGGTAATTCCGCATATTACAAATGAAATTAAATCAAGACTCGTAAAGGCTCAAAAGTATTTCAAACCGGATTTCCAAATTATAGAAATTGGCGGAACTATTGGTGATATTGAAAGTTTGCCGTTTATTGAATCAATAAGACAGTTTAAAACAGAAGCCGGAATTGGTAATGCAATAAATATTCATTGTACATTATTACCTTATCTTCCAACGTCCGGAGAGTTGAAAACAAAACCTTCACAACATAGTGTAAGCTTGTTGAGAAGTTATGGTTTGCAACCGGAAATTCTTGTTTGTAGAACTTCTAAACCAATTCCAAAGACTGAAAAAGATAAACTTGCACTATTCTGTTCAGTATCAAAAGAAGCTGTAATCGAATGCAGGGATATGAAAAGCATTTATGAAGTTCCATTAGCATTAGAAGACCAAAATTTTGCGGAAGTTGTCTTAAAATTGTTACAGGTACAAGACAGAAAAGTCGATTTAACAGGCTGGAAAGAGTTGGTTGAAAGAATTAATCACCCATCAGGTACTATTAAGATTGCAATAGCAGGAAAATATACGAAATTATCTGATGCTTATATTTCTGTCGTAGAATCAATTAAACATGCCGGTTATGCTGATAATGTTAAAACAGAAATCAAATGGATAAATTCAGAAGATTGTGTTGATGAAAAACAATGCCAAGAACTTATGAAAGATGTTGATGGTGTTGTTGTCCCTGGAGGCTTTGGCATCAGAGGTATTGAAGGCAAACTCAATGTAATCAAATATGCTAGAGAAAATAATGTTCCATTCTTAGGGATTTGCTTAGGCATGCAGTGTGCTGTTATTGAATATGCAAGAGATGTTGCGGGTTTAAAAAATGCTAACTCTACGGAATTTGATGAAAACGCATCAATTCCTGTAATTGATTTGATGTTGGAACAAAAGAATGTTAAAGGATATGGTGGAACAATGCGTCTTGGAGCGTATGACTGTCATCTTAAGAAAGGTTCAAGAGCTCATGAAGTTTATGGAACAAGCAAAATTTCTGAACGCCATAGACACAGATATGAAGTCAATACAGATTATATCGAACCGCTTAAAAAAGCAGGACTTGTGTTCTCCGGTATGTCACCTGATGGAATGCTATCAGAAATCGTAGAACTTCCACAATTGGATTGGTTTGTTGCATGCCAGTTCCATCCGGAATTCAAATCAAGACCGGAAAGACCTCATCCTTTGTTCAAAGGTCTGATTGATGCTGTAGTAAACCAAAAGGGGTAGGGGTAAAGGAATTTTACCTTTTTATTTATAGACTACAAACTTTAACTTCCCTCTAATAGTCACCAATTAGTGGGTCATAGGATTGTTGTGCTTTAATACAACTTTCCACTTTCCATTTTTAACTTTCCACTCAAAAACTACCACCAGTAAGGATTGCGGTAATAATATCGTGGATAGTAATAGTTGTTATAGTATCTTGAACGCTGAATCATGTTTTGCTCTTCCAGCAGCATGTTTTGGCGTACAAGCTGTTGTATTTGTGCGTTTCTTTGTTCTGCTTCTTCTCTTCTGGCTGCTTCTGCCACTAAAGCGGTGTCCAATCTTTCTTGCGTGCCATTCAAATCTTTAAAGCATGCTGCAAGGTTGTTGCCCGTATATTTTGACATACATTCATTTGCAGCTTCAAAGAATTCATCCTGCCTGTTATTCCAATAAGCTTTATCATTTGCTAGAAGTTTTTCGTTTCTGGATTTGATTTTGAACCAATCTGGTTTTTTACAATAAACTGTAATTTTTTTGTAAGCTTCATCTATTTTTTTCTGTTCAATTGGCGCAACGAGTGTATTCACGTAGGTAATCATGTTTAGTAGATTTTGTGAGTGATAGAGCTGTTTTGCCCTGTTATAATACGTTAATTTTTCAGCAGTGTTAGTTGTAGAATTTGCTACACGCATATAGTTTTCCGGATTACCAACATCCAATTTAATCAGATTTTTTGCTACGGTATAAGCCTTTTGTGGATTTTTTGTAACGTTATAAATGTTGTACAAAAGCTCTTGCGAAGCGAAATATGCTCCATCGGATGACGAGATTTTTATTGCATAACTTTCGGCTGTTTTCATATCTTGCATGTAATAATAGTTTTGTGCCATCTGAAAACGAGCCCAGCTGTTGCTGTTTACATATGGATATAAATATGTATTTGATTTAATATAGTCACCATTTAATGAATACAAAACTCCGAGCCTGTAATCTTTTGATGATTTTGGAAACAAGTTTGAAGTATCTAATTCTGCTAGTTTTTCTGCATAATAAAGTGCGTTTGGATAATCTTTTCTATCTGTATAAATATTTATAAAACGCGCAATATTAGGAAGAAAATCAGGATAATATTTATCAGCTTTAGAATATTTTCCCTGTTTCATGTATTTTTCATTTTTTTCGATTCTTTTGTACTCTTTATCTTTAACATTAGTATTTTTGATAAATTTTACATCAAGATTTGATTCAAATTCATAATACTCTTCGAAATTTGCAAATGCGTTGGATGTTGTAAGAAAAATAATACAAAATATCAAAAAAATCTTTTTCATACTAAATCAAAACCTCTTTGTACGCTGATAAACATTTTAAGGCAGTTTGTTTTGGAATACATTCAACTCCATATAATTCTGCAATATGCCTAGCGTTATATGATGCGGAAATTATAACAACCTTTGTATTGTTATAACGAGAAAATGTCTTAATTTGTTCAACTAACCATTCTCCTGCGAGTTTAGGCTCATATGTGCTTTCCATCTGTAAATCAGTGATAATAATGTCAAAAGGCTTTTCTTGTAATAATATGTCATAAGCCTCTTGAGCTGAGTCTGCGGTTTCAATTTCCACCTCTTCAAACAATTCTTTTACTATATTTGAGTTATAATCTCTCCAGCCTTTTACATCATCAACAATTAAAACTTTTTTCATTTTCTTAATTTTTCTGCTCCACCTAAATATACAAATTCCGGTACAAAACTTTCACCGCAATTTACGACTAATAGTACACGTAAACATTTTTTCAAACTATCAGGAACATCAAGTTCGTGAAAGCACATCATAGGGACATCCTTCCACTTCAAGTTTATACGTGCATATTTTGCAGGAAAATCTGCATTCAAATCTTTAGTTAACGTAAATATTGCGTGTGAAATTGAATCAATTTCGATTTTATTTCTATTAATCATTTCTGTTAACAATTTTATTGTAGCTGCGCCTATTGCCTCTGCATTGTTTTCATCAACTGTAATAGCGCCTCTTATTCCTTTTGTAATCATTATTCTTCCTCACTTAAATAAAATAAAGCTGCAAGAGTTGAAGCTGTAAGAGCAACTCCTGCTTGTTCTTGTTCTCTTAGCCAATTATGAATATAATTTCTGTTAACAAGTATTCTATCAACAATAACACCTCCATCACTTACGGGCTTGGAGATTACATTATATTCACTAATGTACGCAATCGCAATTGTAATTGTTTCTGATACACACCCAGGAGAACTTGCAAGTTTTCGTGTTAAAATCTTTATTTTATCGGCTTTTAATCCGGCTTCTTCTAACAATTCTGCTTGGATAGCATCTTCAACCGTTTCTCCAATACGCTCATCTCCTACTAGTCCCGCTGGTAATGCGATCGAATATTTTGCAATGTTTTCAGCTTGTAGTGGTGGTCTTTCTTCTTTCAAAAACAAAATCTCTTTGTTATTAATTAGAGGTAAAATTACTACGACATCTTTTGCGTTAGGACGATGTGCGTAGACCCAATCCTTACCGGTTTTTGATTTTGTGCTTTTTAGCTGTAAATATTTTGTATCATATAAAATCATATTTATTCTCCATAATGAAGGTTAATATTCATAACAGCAGGTAATTTTATTGTAAATTCTGTAAATTTGCCTTCTTCGCTTTCAACAGATAATTCACCGCCATGTCCTTTTACAATTTGTAAAGCTAGATACAAACCTAAGCCTGTACCGATTTTGCGGAATTTTTTAGCAGCAGAATAGTATTTGTTAAATATTTTATCAATATCAGCTTGTGAAATTCCTGCTCCGTAATCTTTAACTTTGATTACTATGTATTGAGGAATTTCTCCGATAGATATTTCTATTGGAGAATTGGGCTCTCCATAAGAGATTGCGTTTTGAATCAAATTCTTTATAACACGCTTAAGCTGTATTCTATCTGCGTAAACTCTTATATCTCTAGGTGATGAGAATTTTAATTTATTGTTATTTTTTATAGAAATAGGTTCCATTTCATCAACGATTTCATTGATAAAGCTTCTTAGCATTATATTTTCTTTGTACAGAGAAATGTTTCCATCTCTGTATTTATATGTTTCTAATACAATTTGTACCAAATCAAGCAATTCTTTATTAGAAACCTGCATATTTTTAAGTGCAATTTCCTGTTTTTCAGAAACAGGTCCAAAACTTTCGTTGAGGAATAATTCTAACATATTTGTTTCTGCAATTATAGGAACCTTTAAATCATGCGTAAGTGTTGCCACAAAATCTTCTTTTAAGTTTTCCAATTCTTTTTGGTCAGTAACATTTTTTATAATTATAATGTGTCTGCGTTTTCTATCTTCCAGTTTTAATTCCATAGAACTTGCAGAAAAATTAGAAGCTCTATTTGCTTTTATATATATATCGTTTTCTTTCAAACTTTCAATTTTTGCTCGTTCAGGTAGTACGATATAATTATCAATAGGGGTTCCAACTAACTTTTTACCTGAAATACCGAACCATTCACTAATTTTTGGAGTAGCTCTAAGTATTCTGTGATTTTCATCAATAATAACTAAACCATCTGAAAGAGAATTAATAACTGCTTCTAAAAATTTATTTTGGCGGTGCAGTTCATTTTGATATTCAATAATCATTTTTTCTCTGTCATAAAGTGTTTCAATCATTCTGTTAATACTTTCAGCCAGAGGTTCAGCGTTTGGTAATTCTATTCTACCGACTTTTTTGGTCAAATCACCATACCTAACGGAGTTTACTGTTTTGGTAATTGTTCCGAGGTAATCGTTAATACGTGTCCATTTTTTGCCTGTTTTTCTTGCTGATATAAATAGTATTACAAGAATTAACAGTACAAACAAATTCAGAATGTGTATTAAAAGGATGCTGTTTTCTTCAAAAAAATAATTTAAAACATTTAAAAGCATGGGCGCTTGTCCTATTTTATGATTTTATGGTACAATTATACCAGAAAACTAGGGAAGATTAAATGAATAAGATTTCGGGACTTATATTGGGAGTATATTTGAGCTTTATCATGCCGGCATGTATTGCTGCTGATAGGTTTGATGTGTTGCCGGATTTGCCGGAACCATTGGCCAGTGCAGCTCAAGCATCAGCAGTAACAACTACAGACGCTGCAAATACTCTGGCAACTCAATCTGTTGGTCAAGAACCTAATTTCTTATCAATGATATTTTCATTAGTTTTTGTAATTTTACTTATCTATGCAACCGGAATTTTGTACACAAAACTTAACAAATTTGGAATTAAAACGTTAAAAAAACAAGTTGGTGAGAATGCAGCTTCTCAAGTGTCTGTGATTTCAACAACACCTTTGGGTGCAAATAAAACTTTACATGTAGTAGAATTGGACGGTAAAAGAATGCTTATTGGCGCGTCTTCTAATTCAATTCATTTAATAAAGGATTTAGGTAACTTCCCTCCTTGTGAAATAGAGGAAGGCGAATATTCTAAAATAGAGATTCCGAATATCAGAATACCGAAGATAGAGATTCCTAAAATAGAAATTCCAGGGTTTACTAAAGTTGTATCAAAGAAAAATATTAAGCCGGATGAATCTAAAAAAACTGAAGAACCTGTTGTTGAAAATGATGACTTTGAAATATCTGATATTTATGAAGAAGAAAATCCGGATGGTATAATTGATAAATTATTTCACACTGATGCAGAACATGCAACTCCTGTTGAAAGTGTTGAGGATAAAGAAGAGCATAAAGTTGATCCGGATGAGTTTGCTTTATATAAAAAATATTTATAATTAGGAGTGTAGATGAATAGAAAGTGTGTAAAAATCGCCAATAAAATTGTTGGGGACGGTTATCCTTGTTTTATAATTGCAGAAATTGGTATAAACCATAATGGTTCTGTAAGTTTAGCAAAACAAATGATTGATATAGCTATTACAACTGGATGTGATGCTGTAAAGTTTCAAAAAAGAACTGTTGATGTTGTTTATACTAAAGAGGAATTGGCAAAAGATAGAACAAGTGTTTTTGGAAAAACTAATGGCGATTTGAAGCGTGGTTTGGAATTCGGAGAAGCTGCATACAAAGAAATTGACGAGTATTGCAAAAAGCATGGAATAATTTGGTTTGCTTCGTGTTGGGACGAGCAGTCTGTTGATTTTATTGATAAGTTTGACGTTCCTTGTTATAAAATAGCTTCAGCATCATTGACTGATGACAATTTGTTAAGACATACAAAATCTAAAGGTAAGCCAATTCTACTTTCTACCGGCATGAGTACAATGGAAGAAATTAGGCATGCTGTTTCAATATTGGGTGAAGATAATTTGATTATTTATCATTGTACATCTACTTATCCATCAAATGCAGAAGAAACTAATTTGCGTGTAATTGAAACTTTTAGAAACGAATTTTCTTGCCCAATTGGTTATTCCGGTCATGAACGTGGAGTTACTCCGTCAGTTTTGGCTGTAGCTTTGGGTGCAAATTCTGTAGAGCGTCATATTACAGTTGATAGAACAAATTGGGGTTCAGATCAGGCAGCAAGTTTAGAAATGGCTGGTTTATATCATATGGTAAGAGACATAAGACAAACTCCTCAGCTACTTGGCGATGGTGTTAAGGTTGTGTATGATAGAGAATTGCCAATAATAGATAAATTAAGAAGAGTGAAATAGAATGAGTATAACGCTGCCGAAAACTATAAAATTTGTCATAACTGACTTTGATGGTATTGTGACTGACAATTGTGTTTATATTGATCCAAAAGGTGAAATGACAAGAAAGCTTAATTTTAAAGACGTTATGGCGTTTTCTATCTTGAGAAAAAACGGTTACAGAATGGGAATTGTATCCGGCGAAAAGAATTCTGCGATAGAATTGATTGCTAAAAAATTTAATGTAGAAGAAGTTCATCAAGGTATAAGAGTTAAAATTGATGTTATAAAATCAATTGTCGAGAGATATAATCTAAAGGAAGACGAATTTATTTATGTTGGAGATGATATAAATGATTTAGAAAGTTTAAAATTTGCAAAATATGCTATAACTGTACCGGATGCCGTTAAAGCTGTTAAAGAAATTGAAGGAATTCAAGTTACAACTGCTAGAGGTGGTGAAGGTGCTTTTAGAGAAATTGTTGATGCAGTAGTTCAATAATTAATAAATATTTAAACATTAAAAAAACATCCTCAGAATTTCTGAGGATGTTTTTTATTTAACAAAATATTTTGAATTAAACTAATTCAACTGTATATTGAGCGTTGCGTTCAGCGATTTCAACAAGACTTCTTGATACTGCTAACATAGAGATTTCAGAATCAAGTTTGTTTACGCAAGAACCGCAGCCGATAGCAGATGCGCCAGATGCAAATGCTAAAGAAGCTGTTGTAGGGTTGATGCCTGTAGCTGTCATAATTGGCAACTCAATATTTCTTGAAAGTTCAATTGTGTTAGAAAGAGTAAGTTCAGCTCTTTCAACAAGACCTCTAACACCGTTAGAAGGTGTTTCATTAGAGAAATGACCTTCTGTTTGAATAAGGTTAACACCGATTTCTTCAAGGTTACGTGCTAATTCAACTTGTTCAGCAATTTCTAATTCTCCAGGGATTGTTACACAGAAGAATACGTCATTACCAACTAATTCTCTTGTTTGTTTAGCTAAAGCTAAAACCTGTGAAGCTGAGAAAGCTTGACCTTTTTTGTAAAGTGCATCAAAGTTACCAAGTTCAATAGCATCAGCGCCAAGGATTACAGCGTGTGCTAAAGCTTCTGGGTCAATTGAAGAAACAAAGATTGGTAATTCAGTCATTTGTCTAGCCATAGCAACGATATCAGGATCTGCACAAATATCAACAGCGCTAGCACCTGAATTAGAAGCTGCTAAAATAACTTTTTTTACATTGTTAACATCGAAATTATCAATACCTGCAATAATTTTTACTGCTCTTTTTTCGCTTAAAGCTCTTTTAAAACTTTCGATTCTTGACATAATTTTCTCCTTCTGTGTCGATTGTGATAAAACATCTCGTTTATTATACATTAAAATTTGAAGCCTGACAAGATATAGCCTCAAGGTATTTTATAAGACTATTGAGTTGAATGCGAAAATTTGAAAAAATCTATATGAATACGGAGATTCTAATGCTAAAAAAAATCCTTTGTATAAAATTGTTGATATTGTTATCCTTACCGGCTTTTGCGTTTGGAAAAGTTACCAAAAGCGCTAGCGCAATATATTCAGAAATAAATCCAGCGATAGTATCTGTAGATTCACAACTGTCGGATGGTTTATCTTGCGGTACAGGTTGTATTATTGATAAAAGTGGCGTTATTTTAACGAGTGCTCATGTTGTTGATGTGGGAAGTTCCGTAGTTGTTACGATGAACAATGGTGAAAATTATACTGCAAAATTGCTTCGTAAAATGGGGGAGAATAAGGATATAGCGCTTTTAAAAATTGACGCAAAAAAGAACTTAAAGACCGTAAAATTGGGAAACTCTTCTAAAATCAAAGTCGGAGAAAAAGTACTTGCGATAGGTAATCCGTTTGGATTTAGCGGAACTTTGACACAGGGAATTATATCAAGAATTGATTATGCAAAAAATCGTATTCAAACAGATGCTGCGATAAACCCAGGTTCTTCCGGTGGACCTTTGTTAAATGAAAAAGGCGAAATTATTGGTATAAATCAAGCCATCTATAATCCTGATAACAATATTTCGAATATAGGAATCGGATTTGCTACCCCTATAAATCTTGTTAAGGAGTACTTGACTGCAAAAGATTGATAAAAGTAGAAAGTTGTTTTAAATAATAAAACATTATATAATATAGAGCATGAAGAAATTTATACTAACAATTCTAGCTCTTTTTATTATGCCTTTTGTTTTGGCAGAAATAGAACTGAGAGGATATGATGATTTTGATATTCCGACCGGAACACATATTGCTGTAATTTCTTTGCAAGAATTTTCGACTGCTTACTGCGAAGAAGGCGATAAGGTGAATTTTGAGGCAACGTCTGATATATATTTGTATAATAAGGATGTGATTCCAACAGGCACAAAATTTTCCGGTTATATTGATAAAAAGAATGAACCTATAATTGGTACTAATGCTGCAATGAGAGTTTTTGTAAACAAAATGTACCTGCCTGACGGATATGAAATTCCGATAAAAGCTTATATATATACTGCTAACAATAATATCATCGGTGGTGGATTAACACCGCCTGCAACATACAATAGAGTCCCGCATTATCAACGTTGGGCAATGTTCAGAGCAATGGGAACTTTGCAGTGTGTTCCTGGAGCGCAAAGAAGAATGGGGGAGCATGTAACAATTTCTTCAGGTGCAGATTTAATCGTGGTATTAGTTGAACCAATACACATGTCACACATATTAACAAATTGACAAATCGCGCATTGATTATAAAATGTTATAAGGGAGGGATTTATATATGAATAATAAATTAATTGCTACATTATTGTCAGTATCTATGTGTTCTATGAACGTTTGTTTTGCGGCTTCTAATTTTAGTTATCAGCAGACGCAATCCCAACCTGTCTATAATAGTCAATACGTACAGCAGCCGATGCAATATAGCTCTAGTCAACCTTTACACGGTAATGTTGTAATGGTTCCGGCAGGAAGTTCTTTGCCGGCAATGCTTACGGCTCCAATTTCATCAGCTAGTGCTAGTGCAGGACAGTCTGTATCTTTGGTCTTGAATTCTGACTATTATTATAACAACAAACTTATTGCTCCGGCAGGAAGTACAGTATCCGGTACTGTTATTGAAGCTTCTAAGGCAAAACGTGGTAGCATGAACGGTAAACTTTGTATAAGATTTACTCAAATCTATACTCCATATGGAACACAAATTCCTATATCTGCTGTAATCAAGACAGACGATAATAGCGGTGTACTTATTGGTGGAACAAAGCTCGATGTTACAAAGGAATATGCAAAAGATATGACAGCCGGTGTTGCTGCGGGTGCTTTATCAGGGCTTGTATTTGGAGCATTAGCAGGCGGTAACGTTGGAAAAGGTGTAGCATTAGGAACAGCAGTAGGTGCTGGTGGTGGTTTGGCAAAATCAGCATGGGATAAGGGAAATGATGTAGAAATTCCTGCGAATGCGACTATTGACTTGATGTTGACTCAACCAATAACTGTTTCATCTTCAAGTTATAGTTATGAAAATTAGTAAGTAGATTAATTTATTTTGCAATAAAATTTATTATTCTATAAGGGTAAATTAAGAGAGATAATAAAGTGTCATTAATTAGTAAAAAAAGTTTTATACTAGACGACGAGGACGAGAATTTAAAGGAATATAACCTTCCATCAATTGTAACAAGCAAACCGGAAGTTATACCTTTCAAAAAGTCATTGGCAATATCAACAGCTTTGCATCCGGCAGTAGTACTGTTGATTTGGTTAATTACGATAGCTCTTGCTTTAATGGGAATAAATCTGAGCTTATTTAAAAAGCCGGATGTCCAATTAAAAAAAGATATTGAATTTGTGTTGGTTGATAAGGAAGCTACTCCAAGAAATCCAAAAACAAAAAATCGTTCTGACATGAATTCCAGAAGTGGTGGAGTTAACGATCCTAAACGTAAGGTATCAATGCCTTCTCCAGCACCAAGTAAACCTTCAAAGCCTTCTGCTGCGGCAGCAAGTGCAAATAAGTTGATTAAAAAACAACAAAAACAGGTTCAGCAGGCTCAAAAAACACAGGCAACTAAGCCAACACAACAAAAGGCTCAAAAGCCAAGTGTGAAACCTGCACAAAAACCTGCTCAGAATACTAAACAGAATAGACCATCACCTGCAAAACCAGCACCACCAACTGCAAGACCATCTGCAAGACACGTGTCTTCTCCGGCTCCTACTGCAAAACCATCTTCAGCGTTCACGGTAGCTGCTCCAAAAGGTGCACCGGTCGGTAAAACATTATCAACCGGACCAATCGGCGGTACATCAGCTCATACAGGTGCAAAATCAGGCGGTTCATCATCCGGTGGTGGAAGTTCACATGGTAGTGCTTATGCTCCAAGACCATCATTATCTCCATCAGCTGGCGGAGGAAGCGGTCAATTGGGTAGAGGAACCGGTGGCTCCGGAAATTATGGTAACCCAGGAGGCGGTGGAGGTGCTCCAGGTATTGATGCCTTGAGAGAACCTGATTTCGGTCCATATATGAGAGAACTCCAAAGAAGAATCAAGTTAAATTGGGATCCTCCAAAGGGTAATGAAAGCAAACGAGTTGTATTGTTATTCAAGATAGCAAAAGATGGTAGATTGCTTTCCTGCAGGGTTCAAAAATCTTCCGGCATGCCAACAGCAGACCAAGCTGCATTAAAAGCGGTAGAGTTGACGGCACCATTCAGACCGTTGCCGGCTGATTTCAAAGGACAAAGTATTGATATACAGTTTACGTTCGATTATAACGTATTCAATGCGTCAAGGTACTAGAGGGAAGGTCCCTCGCCAGAGGACAGAGATAAATAGAATGTAGGTTGGGTTTTAACTCCAACGACTAAATAAAA
>CABQIM010000042.1 GCA_902464375.1 uncultured bacterium
ATATTTACCTTACGCAAGGAATCTAAACCAAACGTAAACTGTGCTCATAAATAATGAAATCATTGTTACAAGAACCCCGTATTTCAAGAAATACATAAATTTAATAGGGTGTCCTGTAGAAGCCGCAGTTTCAGAAACGATTACGTTTGCAGCAGCACCGATGATTGTCATGTTTCCGCCTAGGCAAGCGCCTAAAGATAAACACCACCATAGTGGGAATGTATAATCAGCGCCCATAACTTTTTGAACTTCTACTAACAATGGTGACATTGTTGCTGTGTAAGGAATGTTATCAATTATACCTGATAAAATACCTGAAGCCCAAAGAATAATCATTGCTGTAGCTTTTTGAGAACCGTTAGTTACGTTCAACAACCATTCTGACATAAGTTTGATACCACCAGCATGCTCTAAACCACCGATAATAATGAATAAACCGATGAAGAAGAATATTGTGTTCCATTCAACTTCGTGGAATATTTTTTGTGGTTTTTCAAATAATAACAAGAATGCTGCACCAGCCATAGCTGTTACACATGTTTGGATGTGTGTAATGTCGTGTAGCATAAATCCGATGATTACAAGCAATAAAACAAGTCCAGAACGAATCATCAAACCTTTGTCTGTAATTGTATGTGAGTTATCAAGTTGTGCAACTTTTTCCATTTTTTCTTTAGCTGCAACTAATTGTTTTCTAAAGATAAATGCAAGAATACCAACATTAATAATCAATATTGCAGCAACAATACCGGTTAATTCTTTTATGAAATCCATGAAAGAAAGTCCGGCAGCACTTCCGATAATGATGTTTGGCGGATCACCAATTAATGTAGCTGTACCACCAATATTAGATGCTAAAATTTCTGTAATTAAGAATGGAATTGGGTTAATATCTAATTCTTTTGCGATAACAAAAGTAACAGGCATGATTAAGATAACTGTAGTTACGTTGTCTAAAAATGCTGAAACAATTGCTGTAAATACAGCTAATGACATCAATATTAATTTTGGATTACCTTTTGTTAACTTTAACATTTCGTTTGCAATCCAGTTAAACATACCGCTTCTTGTAGCAATTGATACAATTATCATCATTGAAACAAGAAGGAATATTACGTTGAAATCAACAAAGTTGATAAAATATCCAACATCAAAAGTTCCATTAACAAGTTTGTCTTGTCCTAATAAACCTAAAATAAGTGTTAAAGCTGCGCCTAACAAAGCAACTGTAACCTTAGGTATTTTTTCCGTAGCAATAAATATGTATGCGACAATCAATATAGCCGCAGATACAGGTATTGCATGAGCGTGAATAATGCTCAGTAAACCTTCCATCTTTCCTCCTTTTTCTATCCTTTATTAAAAGTGTACATAATCTATTTTATAACAAACAAGCTGCTCTTTGAGGCTTAACTATTGCCCTAAATGTAAAATTTTGTAAAATGTACTCTTAACTTTCGAAAATCCGATATTTGTGATAGAATAATTATTGTAACACTGTGGAGTGGATAGTTGGCTAATCTATCAGGTATATATAAAAAATTAATAGTTTTTGCATTAATTCTGGGAGCTTTTACTGTTTCCGGAAATTTGTCGTATGCAATTACGGAAGACGAAGCCGGAGCGCTGGAATCATCTGAAGAAACAAGCTACGATAGCAACACTGCTTATATTAATGATATAGAAATCTTAGGCTCTAATATTATTAAACCGGAGTATATTTTATCCAAGATGGCTCTTAAAAAAGGTGATTTATATGATAAAGATTTGATGCAGCAGGATTTGAAAACTATCTATCGGATGGGCTATTTTACTGAAAAGATGAAAGCTATTCCTGTTAAAAATTCAAACGGTACTATTTCTTTAAAAGTTATTTTGGAAGAAAATATTCCTGTTACAGACTTTACAATTGAAGGCAATACCGTTGTTGCATCTGATGAAATTATGCAATATTTGCTTCCTTTAAAAGGTAAGCCGCAAAATATTACAGCAATAAATCAAGCAATGGAGCAAATTAACCAGTGTTATTATTCAAAAGGTTATATATTATCAAAAATAGATTCAATATATGATGATCCTGACGGAACGCTTAATTTGAGTATCACAGAAGGTAAGATTAATAAAATTATGATTACCGGAAATGAAAAAACTAAGCAATATATAATTGAGCGTAATATTATGACGGAACCGGGGACTGTTTACAATGAGAACCAAGTAAAACAAGATTTAGTAAGATTGTATTCAACGCAAGCATTTAAAGATGTTAACAGAACTATTGAAGTTTCAGAAGATGACCCAGATAAATTTGATGTAACAATTGAGTTGAAAGAACAAAGAACCGCATCTGTATCAATCGGTGGCGGTTTAGATTCTGCGACCGGTGCATTTGGTTCCGTTGGTATTTCTGATAATAACTTCCGAGGTAGAAATCAGAGAGTTTCTTTAACAGGTTTGGTTGGTTCCGGTATCTTGATGAGTGACTCTTCTATTAAGAGTCATATGAATTATCAAGCTGAATTAAGCTTTTTTGAACCTCATTTCTTGAATGCTGATAATTCTCTTATGAGCAAGATATATTTTAGAGATTTAGGCAGTTATACAATTCCGCTTGCTTTAGAAAGAAGAATTGGTATAGAAGGTACTGTTGCTCATAGAATGAAATACAATAAACATCTATCTTCAACATTTACAACGGGCGTTGAATATATTCACATGTCAGAAGGTGATAGAGGTAATGTAGAAAACTTATATCGCTTGCATAATTTGGATATTGCTGATAGAGCTAAAGAATTAGAAGGCGGTTTTTTCTTGAGATTGGCTCCCGGATTGGCGTATGATTCACGAGATTCTGCTATAAATCCACGCCATGGTGCGTTGGCTTCTGTTCGATATGAAGAAGCGTTTGGACTTGATGGCTTTGGCAAGACCAATGGTCGTTTAACTGGTATGGCAAAACGTTATATTCCGATAGCTAAGAAATCTTCATTGACGTTTACGGGACGTGGTGGTATAAAAATTCACGGTTCTGACATGCCGGAAATTATGGCATACCGTTTAGGTGGCCCTTATACAATCAGAGGTTATAAGGTAAACGGTGTCGGTACCGGTACTTCATTCATTATGGGTTCTGCAGAATTAGCAACTCCAATTCCTTTTGTTGATAAGTTAAAAGTTAATTTCTTACAGAATTTGAGAATTACATTCTGGATTGATGCCGGTAAGGTATTTGATCCGACAATAGCAAGTTATTTGTATGATAGACCATTACAAGCAATTACAGCCGGTGTCGGTTTGAAGATAAATATGCCGGGGATTGGACCATTATCAGTTGATTATGGTTTCCCACTTACAAACTCCGGTCCATACGGCTCACCTAACGGTTACTTTACGTTCGGTGTAGGTGACATGATGTACTAAATAGTGTATAATATATAATCATAGGAGGTTAATATGAAGAAGTTTAAATTAGGAATTGTTGTTCTGTTGATGGCAGCATTTACCGGTATCGCGAATGCCGGCGGTGTAGGTTATATTGACTATGCTAAGGTTATTGATAATTATGATTATGCAAAACAAGTTACTAAGGAAGTTGATGCAAAAGGCTTAGAAATGCAGCAATTCCTTGTTGATAAGGAAAAAGAATACAAATCTTTGGATACACCTTTGAAAAAACAAACTTTTGAAGAAAAAGTTGCAGCAGAATTCAAAACAAAAGAAACTGCGTATGTAACTTTGAAAAACAAAAGAGAACAAGAAGTATTTACAAAGATTAAAGATGCCGCAAAAGCAGTTATGGTAGAACAAAAACTTGATGCTGTGATGGATGTCCGTGGCGTATTTGTTGGCGGTGTTGATATTACAGATAGTGTTATTGCAAAATTGAAAGCTTCTAAATAAATATGAAAATAACAGAACTGATTGAAAGAAAAAAACTTGGTAAACATCATACCAAGGACGAGATTGATTTTATTATCAAGTCATATATGTCCGGTTCTGTTTCGGACGCTCAAATGGCGGCGTGGTTAACAGCAATAAGTTTCAAAGGAATGTCGGTCGAGGAGACTGCATTCCTTTCTGACGCTTTAGGACATTCCGGTAAGATAGTAAATTTTGAGGATTTGCAGGGTCTAGTTGTTGATAAACATTCAACAGGCGGAGTTGGTGACAAGGTTACGATTACCTTGATACCATTGCTTGCTTCTGCGGGAGTTCCTGTTGCAAAACTTGCTGATAGAGGCTTGGGGCATGCTGCAGGTACGGTTGATAAACTGGAATCAATCCCCGGATTGAATACGAATTTATCAACGCAAGCAATTGTTAATCAGGTTAAAAATATTAATGCTGTTATCGCTTCTCAATCCGATGAGCTAGCTCCTGCTGATAAAAGAATTTATACGATGAGATTTGCTATTGATGCAATTAAGACGGAACCTTTGATTGCGTCTTCAATTATTTCTAAAAAAATCGCTTCAGGAGCTTCACATATAATCATTAACGTAAAATACGGTGCCGGAACAGATATTGATACTCCGGAAGATGCTGTTAGAATTGCACAATTGATAATTAATGTCGGTAAAATGCTTGATAAATCTATTACGACTATTGTGAGCTCAATGGATGAGCCTTTAGGCAGAGCGGTGGGTAATTCATTAGAAGTTATAGAAGCCATTGAATTCTTAAAAGGTCACAGTGTTTCAGAAGATTTGGCAAAACTTACTTATTCTATTGCAACAATGACGTTGTTACAGTTGGATATGTTTGATAATGAAAAAGAAGCTGAACAGTATTTAAGTAATCTGGTTACATCAGGAAAAGCGTTAGAGAAGTTTAAAGAACTTATAATTGCTCAAGGTGGCGTGGTGGAAGTTATTGATAACTATGATAAATTTATTCTTCCGCATTATAAAGTAGAATGTGAATCCAAAAAGAGCGGGTATGTTCAGAGTATAAACGCATTTGAAATTTCACAGGCTTTGAAAGCTTTGGGTGCATCAAGGGAAGTTGCATCCAAGCCAATAGATTTGAGCGTGGGAATTTATCTTAATAAAAAAGGCGGCGAAAAAGTCGCAAAAGGTGATATCCTTTATACAATATATTCAAATGATGAAGAAGCGACAAAGGCGGCTCAGAGATTTTGTGATAACGCTTTTTCAATAAACGAAGTAAAACCTTCGCACAAAAATTTAGTTTACAAGATTATCAGTACAAGAGATGAGGACGATAATGTATAACAAAAAAATGCAATACGTGATAAAATCAGTACCAACAGATGATAAACAGGCATTAGAGAATTTGCTCAATGAAATGTCAGAAGCAGGTTGGGATTTGTATACAATGCACGAAGTTGAAACAGAAACTTCTTACGATTTTAATTGCATTTTTATGCGCGAAAAGCAAGAAGAAGACCATACGGATTTGGATGATATTGTAAATATTACAAGCTTTAAATATCGTATGGAAAAAATGCTTGCGGCTCCATCTAGTCCTTATGCTTCTTGTAAAGAAATTCAACTAAAGATTTCTAACCAGAAGGAAAGAATTAAAAAAATAAAATCTCAATTAGAGAGTGAAAATCTTTCTCCGGAAAAGAAAAAACAACTTAACGACCAAATGTCAGATGAATTAAGACAGTTGGATATTCTTAAACAATCTTTGGTGAATGAGATTTCACCGGATGCAATGTATTCTGCAATAAAAGAAGAGAAATTTGTGATTAATCTTTCAGAAGAAATTTTGGAAGTTATATCTATGGAAGCTAATGACAATTTGCTTTCTGAAACAGTTAAAATTCGTCAAAATTTGGCAGAAGAGTTGGGCTATGTAATTCCGCATATCCATTTCCATAATAGTGATGAATTAATGCAGAATGAATTCAATATCAAATTGCATGATATAGAAGTATTCCGCTCAGTGGCATTCCCTGGGTATATTGCTTATTACAAGGACGAATTGAAAGGATATAAGGCACAAGACGATGATATTATTGTGACCGATGATATTACAGGTAAAAAGCTAATCTGGATTTTGAAAGACAAAGTAAAAGACTTTTGGCAGCAGGGCTTTACGGCAGTAGAATACATAGGAAAAGCAATTGAATACATATCAGTGACAGAAGTTTCTGATATTATGGATTACAATGATGTCAATAAGTATGTGGAAAAAGTTATAGAAAACAACTCTTTCTTGGTTGATAATATAATCCCTGATTTTATTACAGCATCAGACCTAAAATATCTTTTAACTTGCTTGATTAGAGAGCATGTTTCTGTAAAAAATATTGTTTATATTTTTGAAAAAATAAATGATTACGCAAATGAGCCTACGAAAGAAGATTTGCTAGATAAGGTAAGATTAGCTTTATCTAAACATATTATTAAAGATTTAGCGAAAGACGGAGAATTAAAGGTTATTGAATTCTCTGATGAGTTGTTGGATAAAGTTTATTCATTCTTTAAGGAAGATGAAGAGGAAGCTATTATAAGAATAGATTCTTCTGATGTCCAAGATATCGCTACAAAACTTATGAAATTTGCTAAAAAACAAAAGATAGCAAAACCAGTTCTGGTTGTTCCGATGGATATAAGACATATGGTGTTTGTTATTTTGTCCGAATTTGTACAAGATTTGACAGTCCTAGCTCACGAAGAATTGGTTAGTGACTATGATATCAAATTTGTGGGCAAAATTTAGTAGGTATATATAACTCCCCATTTGTCGCATAACAAGCTTAAATTTCTTTGTGATAATACATTTGTTCACAAAAGAAAGGAGTTAATTATGCACAAAGATGATAAGATGCCAAAAGAAACACTTGGTGAAAAAATGAAGGATAAAGCTGGCGAGATTAAAGAAGAATTGAAAGAAGATGCAGAAATCTTGAAAGAAAAAGCGCATAAGGCAAAAGAAAATGTCAAAGGAAAAGCCCATGAAATGAAGGAAAAAGTCTCTGAAAAGATGGACGAAATGAAAGAAAAACATAAAAAGGCTTAGTATAAAAAAATCACACCTTTTGAAATAAGGTGTGATTTTTTGTTTGAGTTTTTATAAATTTTATTCTTCAACCAATCCCAAATTGTCATTTTCGGTCGCTATTTCTAATAGTCTGTAAGATAGATAAGCTCCGAGTGCCACAGCTTTTAGGTCAATATTTTCGTCAAACTTAGCCACTTCTAAGATTGCACTGTTGATTTCAGGATTCTCTTCTTTAAGATACTGAACCATATTTTTTCTCCAAGCTTGAACATCTTGGAATGCTTCACTGAAAACCTCTGATGACATTTCTTCTGTTATAATTGGCAACATATATTTACTCTCCTATATAAGAAATTATATATTATTTTTGGATTTGAAACAATACTCTATATATATTAGGAATTAATATGTGTATAGTTTGAACATCTCCCTCGCCCCTTGTGGGAGGTACTACGTACGTAATTAAGTCACCGGATTATTTCTGCATCCCTCGCCCCTTGTGGGAGCGTTCTGCGAGCAAAGAGTGAAAGCGTGAGCGGTACTCGTTTATTGCGAGCAGAACAAGAAAGAGAAAACAAGTGGCGGTTATTCCCTCTCCCTTCAAAGCAAAGCGTAAGCCTAAACAATTCACTATTCACCACTCACTACTCACCCAAAAACAATTATTAACAAATGTAACAAAAATATAAACTACTGAAATTGAATAAAAAATATCTACTTTATATATATGCAAGACAAAAAGATGGAAGCAACGAATTATGTCAATCGGCTATAACAATATGAATATGTATATGTATGGCAACAATGGTTTTGGTAACCTCCTTCAACAAGGCTTGAATATGCTTGGTGGTGGTTACGGAATGGGCAATACGAGCTTTTTTACCAATTGTTATGGCGAAGTAAATTATGATAAAATGGCGGGCTTCCAAGTAGCAAATGCTTTACTCGGTACAACTTTCCAAATGATTGCTTCTAACAAAGCAAATAAAGCTAGTGAGCCGGAAGTTAATTATACTCAAGAACTAAACGCTGTTGCCAAAGAAATAAAATCTAAAAATAATGAATGGGCAACAAAGAGTGATGAGTTAGATACCTTGAAGAAAGATAAGTCTAAGAATGAAGATAAGTTATCAAACCTAGATTTATCATCTGCAAAAACAGCATGCGAGGGTGCTAAAAAAGAGTATGATGAAGCAAATGCAAAAGATCCAAAACCAGGTAATATTGAAGATTTAAAAAAGACATATGAAGAAAAAAGAGAAACTTTTGAAAAATTAAAAAAAGAAAAAACGACTTTAGAAGACACAATAAAAAAACAAGAAGCAGAAATAAAAGCAAAGGCTGAAGAAGTTGACGCTATTGAACAAAAGATTGCAGAATTAGAAGATAAACAGGCAAGTCTTCAAAAAACAGCTAATGAAAAGACTATTGAAGGTCATAAGAGTAGTCCATTACTACGTGCTAGAAAAGAATGTATAGACAATTGGCAAGATACTCCAAATGAAAACAAGAAAAGTGCTTCTAAAGCAGAATTGGAAAAAGCTTTTCATGTATTCAAAAAAGGTGGAGAATCTGTTGCAGATAAGAAAAAAGCTGCAATTGCATTTACCAATATGTACAAATCTCTAGGTGATGAAAAAATGATAAATTCTTTTAAATCACTTAACACCGCTGTTCAAGCTTGGTTAGATGATTATAATAAACAACATAGACAAGACGTTGAATAAATCTTAAGAATAAACGAATGGTGGGCCGTTTTTGATTTCAAAAAGAATGTTGTCTGCCATTACTTTTAGTTCTTCTTGAGATTTGCCATTTTGTTTTTGTACAAAGAATTCATCGCATAGCGGTTCTATTGCAGAATCTTTTTTTGCTTTAAAGTTACGTAATTCCGTTGCGACTAAGCGATTTTGTAAATCCAATTCGATTTGTGCGTTATATTTTTTTACTTGAACTTCTTTTACTGCTTCGGCAGCGGCTTTACCACCGTAGGCTAGAGCGGAAACCCCTGCAATCCCAAAGAATAGGTTTTTGAATTGCGGATTTTTAGGGTTCATTAGCCAATCGTAAAAGAATGACAAATAGTCATTTACGTGAGAAAAGTATGTGATTTTATTTCTGCCGGAACCACCAATCATCGGGTTAACGCGCTCGGTTGCTTGGTTCATGTTATCAAGTAGTTGAGTTAAAAACGCTTGTTTCTCGTCTTCCGGCATGTTTATTTTTTCAACCGTCATTTTAACTTCTTCCGGTGTTGCGTAGACAGATTCAAGCAGGTTTTCTATTAGGTGCTTGTAGGCTTCCTTACCGGATAAAATCATTCCATTATTGCCTTCTAGTTTGTTGATTGGTTTTCCGCTATTAAATTCTTCAATGACTTTATCTAAGCCTTTGCGTGTATTCTTAATACCTTTTGAGATGTACTCGTCACTTTTCCTAATGTTTTTTGCTGCATAATACCCTAAACCAAGCAGGGTAAGAAGAGTTGCTCCGCCAACAGCTAAAAGCGAACGATTATCAATTTTATTTTCTTCAAACTTGTCATTGCCGTTCCCACTCAACTTATCTTTACCCTTGAAAGAGAGTTCGCTGTTAAACATTTTTGCTTTAGAAGATAACATACTTCTTATGATTTGGATTTTGCCGGAGAAAGACTGTGTTTCTACTGCGATTAAATTTTCTTGCAAATCTTTTTGGATGTCGGCTTCTTGTTTTTTTACCCAAACTTCTTTGAACCCGTCAATAAAGATTTTTCCCATAAAAGCCATTGAGCCCATTGTAATTACGCCTAAAGATGCAAGAATTGTTTTCCTGCTTGGAGATTGAATCATACTGAATATACTCTGATGAATTTCGTCATTAATGCAATGATTACGAGTAATTCCCGGAAGAAGGTACTCTTTAGAACTTTCCAATTTCCCTTTAGAAAATTTTTTCATCATTGCCGTAAATCCGCCTAATAAAGCCATAACTCCTACAGTTGCTGCACATAGAGGGATTAGTGGATTTCTTTTTTTATCTTCTTTTTCGTAAACTCTTTTGGGTAAATCAATATTTGAGCCGGAAATAATCAAGGTATCGTAAGTTTCATCTAATGGAGTAAATCTGGCTTGATTTTCTTCATCAGCAAGAGGTTCTTTGACAAAAGAATTAACAATCACACCTTCTTTTACGTAGGTATCATTGCGTTTTTGCGTTTTAGTCATATTTCTTTGGTGTCTTGAAGATTCAAGATCCTGATTTATTTTCGGTATCATCTTTTTTCTTTCTCAAGATTTTGTGTAGTATGGTTTTCAGATTAAATATTCTTTTGTCATCATCTATTTTTGTATCATCGTCTTTTGCGTTTTCTCGCTTAAAAATTTTAAACAGTCCTTTGAGTTTGGATTTTATATTGCTTACAAGTTCTGAAACTTTTTTCTCAACAAAAGCTTTAGCTTCGCCAAAAATTGCGTTCAGCTTGTCTTGTATATCAATAAATTTTTCTTTTATTTGTGAGAGCTTATCCATAACATTATTGATAATGTTAGGAATGTTTTTAATCGTATTTAAGATTGGAACGACGATATTATTAATTGTATACGCAACAGGTTTAAAAATAAAGCTGTTTGAAATCTGGTTTGCAAAAGTTGCTAATTTTTGTGCCATTTTTTCAATATTTTGTTGAAATTCTTCTGCCATTTCGGCTCTGTGCAGCAGATTACGTTCGTGGGCTTCAAGACGTTGTTCACGAGCTTTCATCATTGCTCCAATCATTGCGCATTGGTGATAACTCATTTCTCCGGCTTTTTGTGGACGTTCACCGACTCGAGTACTTCCACCACCCCCCATGCCGGAACACACAGGACAAGCAGAAGGCGGAAGGCCATGTGGACAACCTCCTGTATTCACTTTATTCACATTTTGTACTGCATTTGACATAGTGTTCCTTCTTTGTAAGGATATTGCTAATTTCACGCTTCGCCCTTGAGGGAAGAGCGGATTTTCGGTAGGGCTTTAGCCCGTAAGAACATGTTACATAAAGCTACGCATTTCACGCTTCGCCCTTGAGGGGAGAAGTTGGGCGGAGCCCTGATGAGGGTGGATACAAATAATTTGTATGCTTTATTTTTGTAAGATGAATTTATTACCCCTCACCCGCATTCGTAACTCACTAACGTTCGAACGACTGCTCCCTCTCCCGCAAGGGGCGAGGATTGTGTAAATATGACTGAATAATAGAGCTATCTTTGCAAACTATGACTCGTAATTTGCAATAATAAGTATTCCGGCTATAACGGCTGCGGCACAGTCACGGATTTTCACCGTAGTTTCCTGATATTCAGTATAGCTCCTTCCCTTGTTAGGGAAGGTTGGGATGGGTATCAGTTCGCTATTTTCTTGAAATTGCGTACTGTATCTCCTATCTTATCGTATGATAATCGCAGAACTTTGTCAAAACTTTTATAGTACAATATAAGTATTATGCAAATTAGAAGTTTTTATATAAAAGATATTTTGAATATTGCGCTTCCTATTATGTTGGGAAATCTTGGTTTTATACTTATTGGTGTTGGTGACGTAATTGTAGCCGGAAGACATTCTACAGATACACTTGCTGCTGTTAGCTTGGCAACTGCGGTAATAAACTGTATAGTAATGGTCGGAATTGGAATTCTGAGTAGCATTTCTGCAATTCTTTCTAACTATAGAGGAGCCGGTAAGCAAGCAGAAAAGTATTTTTATCCGGCATTAAAATTTACAGCTATATTATCTGTAATAATATCGTTGGCTATTATTGCTTTTATACCGGTTATCAATCACCTTGGCTTTGAAGCAAGGCTTGTTCCGATGATTAAAGATTATTTCTGGGTGACTGCGTTTTCTATTTTTGGTGCGTATTTGCATTGTATGGCAAAAGAGTACTTGCAGTCTTTTGAAATTGTTGTTTTTCCAAATATTTTAACAGTTATTTGTATTTTTGTTAACGTTATATTGAATGTTATTTTTGCATTCGGTTGGGGCATTATTCCAGAAATGGGTGCAAAAGGGCTTGCAATATCTAGTTTAATAACAAGATATTTTATGGGATTTGTTTTGTTTTGGTACTGCTTTAAGCGCATTAAAATACAGCATCACAAAGACGGTGGATTCTATAAGGATTTGCTAAAAGTTGGAACACCTTCTTCTTTAGCGGTTGTAATTGAATTCATCGGATTTAATGCAACTACTGTAATTTTGGGTAGAATTTCCGGAATTTATGCAGCAGCTCAAAATATTGTCTGCACATTAACGAGCGTATCATTTATGATTCCGTTTGCAATTTCAAATGCGACGGCTGTAAAAGTAGGATTTGCAAATGGTGCAAAGTATTATAAGTCATTAAAAACGTATGCTTATACAGGTATTTTAATGGCGGTTGCTTTTATGACTTGTTCAGCAATTGTTGTAGGTACTATACCGGAATTTCTTGTAAGTTTGTTTACAAAAGATGTGGAGTTGGTAAAAGTTTGTATACCAATTGTGTTTGCTCTTTGCTTTTTTCAAGTCTTTGACGGTATGCAAGTTGCGCTTGCAGGTATTTTTAGAGGTATAAAACAAACCGGTGTTGTAATGCTTGCTAATTTTATTGCATATTGGCTTGTGTCAATTCCTCTCGGGTATTTTCTCGGATTTTATTGTCACATGAATTTACTTGGATTCTGGTTTGGACTTGTGACTGCAGCGATTGTATTGTGTTCAATTATGTTTACTACAATGTTGGTTAAGTTTAAAAAAATGGGAGAATAGATATGCCACATTTTTTTGTAAATTCAAATGATAGAAACGAAAATTTAATAACTGTAACAGATGTTGATAATTACAGACACATCGCTCGTTCACTAAGAGCAAGGTGCGGTGAAAAATTATTGCTGATTGATGAAAAACAAATTCAGTATGAAACAATAATTAAAGAAATAAATTCTAAAGAAATTATTTGTGAAATTGAAAAATCCTATCATTCTGAGCGAGATTTGGAATTTGATTTGTATCTAGCGCAAAGTCCTTTGAGAAGTGATGCTCAATTGACAGTAATGGAAAAAGCAACAGAACTTGGTGTTAGAGCTGTGTATCCGGTTTTTACAGATAATTGTGCACTAAAAGTCAATAAACAAGAAAAGTGGCAAAAGGTTATGTATGAAGCTTCTAAACAATGTGAAAGGGCAAAAATCCCGACATGTGAAGCTCCAATAACTTTTGATGAACTTTTAAAAAAAGAGTTTGATAAAGTAATTGTGTTCGCAGAACGCTCTACGGAAAAGAGCTTAAGATATTATTTAAACGAAAACCCGATTCAAAAAGGTGATAAAGTTTTGGTTATCATTGGACCGGAAGGCGGTTTTTCAGAAAAAGAATTTGAATATTTTAAACAAAAAAACTTGCCGTTGATTACTCTTGGAAATCTTATTTTAAAAGCTGAAACCGCTGTAATAGTCGGACTTGGAGATATTATTTATGAATATCAAGGATGATTTTATTTTAAAAGAAATAAAAGAAGGATATCTTGTTGGCGGTTGTATTCGTGATTGGTTAATGGCCGCTGATAAGAAGGATTTTTGTATATGTGATAGAGATATTGCGATAAAAAATGCAGAGAGTTTTGCGCAAAAACTTGCTGAACAATTTGATGCAACAATGGTTACTTTAGATTCAGAAAACCATATCTATAGAGTTGTTTTGAAAGATAAAATCAACTATCTTGATATTTCAGAAATGCAAGGTGATGCGATTGAAGATGATTTACAAAGACGCGATTTTACAATTAATGCAATTGCTTATGATTTAAAAAATGGTGAATTTGTTGATGTTACCGCTGGGATGGATGATTTAAAAAATGGCATTCTTAGACAAATTAAGGATGAGAATTTTGAGGATGATCCGCTAAGAATACTAAGAGCTTATAGATTTTTAGCGGTTACAGGTTTTAAACCCGCAGAAGAATTACAAATTGCTTTAAAAAAGTATCAAAATCTTGCTTTAAATCCTGCAAAAGAGCGTATAGCTTATGAATTGATGAAATTGTTTGGTGGAGATTATGCCGCAAAGACATTGCTATTAATGGATGCAGATGGATTGTTAGAAAAAATATTTCCTAATGTAGCTGAGATGAAACAAGTGCCGCCAAATAGTCATCACCACTTGGATTTATTCCATCACGTTGTAGAAACCGTTAGACAGCTTGAACTTCTTTATAATAACTCTGCGGAAGAAATTCAAGCTCATTTAAAACAAATCGATTTTGGAGGATTTCCTCGTATAAACCATTTAAAATTGGCAGGATTTTTGCATGATATTGGTAAATTTTCGACTTGGACTCTGGAGAGTGACATTTGTATCCCCGAAAATTGCAATAACTGTACTAAGGATAGTCGTGTTTGTGGTGTAAGACATAGATTTATTAAGCACGATGATGTGGGCTCAAAACTTGTTGTTCCTTTATTGAAGGATTTAAAGTTTTCTAAAAAACAGATAGAATATATTTCCGGCATGATAAAAAATCATATTTATCCATCAAATGTTATAGCAGCACCGGAATTGAATGATAAAGTGATGATGCGCTATATTAGAAAAATGGATAGTAATGTTATAGATAACATCATTCTAGCAAAAGCCGACCGTTTATCAGCTCTAGGGCAGGATATTACAGATGAGATGATTAAAAATAATATCAACGGTCTTAATACGTTATTAGATTTTTATCTTAAGAAAAAAGATACTCTAAAGCCATTGCCTAAATTGTTGGATGGTAAAGAAATAATGACTATTTTAAAAATTCCACAATCGCCAAAGTTAGGACTTGTGATTAAGAATTTGCAAGAAGCTCAACTCAATGGCGATGTTATGACAAGAGATGATGCGATAGTTTTTGTAAAGC
>CABQIM010000043.1 GCA_902464375.1 uncultured bacterium
GGCTTATTTGTTATCTGTGGGTATTTTTATACAAAAGTGAGTTGTAAAAATTTTCTCGCAAAATACTAAAATAAAGGAATAAAAATGAAAACACCTTTAATAATTGAACAACACTTGCATGGAGCTTACGGAGTAGATTTTAATAAAGCAGGTGTAGACGATATTGTAGCTCTTTCTTATAAACTTCGTAAAATCGGTATTGGCGGATTTTTCCCGACACTCGTTACGGATTCTGTTGAAAATACCAAAAGACAAATTGGGATTATCAAAGAAGCTGCGGCTAAGTGTAGTGGAATTTTGGGTATACATTTAGAAGGGATTTTTATTAATTCTGCAAAAAAAGGAATTCATAATCCGGAACATTTTCTGCCGCTTACTGTAGATAACTTTAAAAAAATCGAAGATGATTTTATAAAAATTGTGACTTTGGCGCCGGAACTTGATGAAGGTTTGATTGATTATTTAAAATCCAAATCTATAAAGGTTCAGGCAGGACATTGTACAGGCTGGGGTAATGTTGATGGGGCTACACATACATTTAATGCTATGTCAGGCGTTACGCATAGAGGAATATCTACGGCACTTTCTGCATTAGTGAATGATAATGTGTACGCAGAAATTATTGGAGATGGAATTCATGTAAGTGATGATGCACTAAAATTGTTCTTTAAGTCCAAACCTGCTGACAAAGTGATTTTAATAAGCGATGCGTTGCCAATAACTTATAGCGATTTAAAAGAAACTGTTTTTGCAGATTCAAAAATTTATTATGACGGAAAAAGTGCAACTTCTGCAGATGGAACAATTGCAGGTAGTACCAAATTGTTGCCGGAAATTATTAAAATCTTGGGACAAAAAGGGTTATTTAATCCACAATTTATAACAAACACATATCGTTACCATAATCTTGAACCGCAAGGGGAAATTGAGTGGGATGAAGAGTTTAATATTGTTTGATAAAGTCGTTAAGTCCGAGGTCGTTAAGTCGTTAAGTTCGTTAAAAAAGAAATAAAACGATTAATAAAAAGCTGGATTCTTCAGCCTAATCGGCTTCAGAATGACGAAGCGTAAAATCACTAGTATCACGTCATTGCGAGAAAATTGAGACTTTCTACTTATAGTTTGATTTTTAACTTGGAGAATTTTCGTGGTAATCCATACTTTAGCATCTGATTGACTTTTTTGCCCAATGTCATTTTACTAACTTTATGACTGGATTGTTTGGGGTTGTAATATGTTTTAAATGAGTTATAATAAAAACATAGAGTGGTAGTTTCCTAAGCTACCAATGACTCTAAGAAAAGCTAAGTGGTTCTAATTGTTATGATTAGAGCCATTTTTTATTATGAAAAGAATCAAAAAAATCATTGCTAATGCGAAATTTAAGTTTTCCATAACAGCCTCCTTTCCTCGGAACTAACGACCGAAAAGCTATAAAATTGTATCGTCGTTCTTCTGAAATGAGTCATTTTTACTCTATGCTCACATTAAATGTGCTCTTTTATTTTAACATGAAGAGTTAAATTTTTATGTCTAACAATAATAATAAATAACAAAAACCTCATCTATAATATCTCTAATACGAACCTAACGACTTAACGACAAAAGACTTAAAGACTTCAACAAAATTATATGCTATATTTATAACTATGAACTACGAAGATTCAATAAGATTAATTACAAGCAAAGGTATGTTTTATGTGGACTTAGGTCTTGATAGACTTTCTGCAGCTCTGGAAAAATTAGGAAATCCGCAAGATGATTTGAAGTATATTCACGTTGCCGGAACAAATGGTAAGGGTTCGGTTTGTACAATTCTTGATTCTATATTAAGAGAAGCAGGATATAAAACAGGACTTTATACAAGTCCGCATATTTGGGAATATACAGAAAGAATTCGAGTTTGCGGACAAAATATTCCGAAAGAAAAATTTGCTGAATATGTTGAGAAAATAACTAACCTCGGAATTCATCTTACAGAATTTGAAATTCTTACTATAATGATGTTTTTATATTTTAAGGAACAAAACGTAGATGTTGTTGTATTAGAAACAGGTCTTGGCGGCAGGTTTGATGCAACAAATGTTATAAAAAATAATTTGTGTTCAATAATTACGCATATTGATTTAGACCACACAGAAAGATTAGGCAAAACTAAAGAAGAAATAGCATTTGAAAAAGCTGGAATTATTAAGAAAAATTGTCCTGTGATTACAAGTTCAGGATACGAAGCTATCAAAGATAAAGCGGATGAAGAAGATTCATTATTTATCTTGACGACACCGTTTGTAAACCCTGCATTTATTGATGCGCTTTCTCTAAAAGGTAATCATCAGGTTGAAAATTTGGCTTTGGCAATAAATGCAATAAATTTGTTGTTTAAAAACATTGATGATGAAACGATTATTAGTGGGTTAAGCAAAGTTAAAAATCCATGCAGGTTTGAATATTTTGCAGACAGAAATCTTATTGTTGATGCTTGCCATAACCCAAACGGTGTTTCTGCCTTAAGAGAAAATCTTGACTGTTTTTTTCCGGAGGAAAATCGCAGATTTGTTTTTGGATGTTTAAGAAATAAAGATTACGAAAAAATGATGTCGATTCTTTTTAGAGAAGGTGACGAAATTTATATCAATGAATTTGATTATCCTAATGCTGCAAACTATGATGAACTTGCGGAAAAATGTTCTTATCCAACTAAAAAATATATAAATGAAACAGTTCTGACACCGGATAAATTAAATATTGTTTGTGGTTCTTTTTATATGATTGGAGGTATGCAATGGCTGAAATCACTTCAAGTTTAGAAGATTATATAGAAGCTGTGTACAACATTTATTTAAAAGAACAAAAAGTTCGTGCGATTGATGTTTCACGCAAGTTGAATGTATCAAGAGCATCTGTAACTGAAGCATTGCAAAAGTTGGAGCAGCTTGGCTTAATCAATTACGGACATTATGGTGCAATTTCTTTGACTGAGGATGGCGAAAAAAAAGCTAAAGAAATTATTGAAAAGCACGAAACTTTAACTATGTTTTTTAGAGATATTCTTAAGATTGAACGAAAATTGGCAGAAGAAACAGCTTGTAAAATAGAACACGTTATTAGTAAAAGAATTTTAAATAAGTGGAAAAAACATATTAAAAATTATTTGAAAGAAGAGCAAAAGAAAACAAAAAATTAGATATCGGCTTCTGTCAATGATAATATTGCTTGATAAAAACCTCTAGGGTCATTTGCTGCAAAAGATGATTGCAAAACATTTTGTCCAATGTTTACAGTCACGTACGTTGTTCCATTTTCTGCATAAACTTCGTATTTGTTTTTATTGCTCAAGTATTTGTGTTTAGCACCAGATATTGTGTCTACCGGAAACGCAACAATTCCGGGGCTGTCTTTTGGCATTCCGCCAATTTTACAATTAGCTAAAGCTTGTGGTTGTGGTATTTTGGCTAAGTTAGCGAAGGCAATATAAACTCTTCCACCTTGTTCAAACATAGCAGGTTCGTATCCACCTTGGGTTACGGTATGAGCGTTTAGGTAAAGTGTTTTTGTTTCCGCGCTGTTAGAAATTACTCTGAAAGTACTTGATAATGGTGCGCGTAAATTTCCGGTTCTGTCTGTAATATTTGCAACGAGTACAGGGCTGGAAACTGATTCAACTTTTACAAATGCTGGAAGGTTGATGGAAAAATCAGCACTGGCACAGTTACTTTCTGCAAAAACAGAAAAGCAGCTCATAAAAAATAACGATAGTATTAATAAGAATCTCACCCTAATCCACCTTGATTAAAAATAGTTCGGTTGTAAAATAAATACATTCTCCCTTTTTCTATCGTAATATAACTATTGACGGATGCAAATGTAATGTGAAGTTATTTTAAGCATCAAAGTTTGAATTGGAAAACTACAGCCCTTGTAACGAATGCAGCTGGGGTTTGAGGAGTTGAAAGTTGGAAATTGAAAGTGGAAAACATTCACCGCTGTAAGTAAATAGGGGAAATAAAACCCCTCACCCGCATTCGTACGGTTCACAAAGTTCACCTACGACTGCTCCCTCTCCCGCAAGGGGCGAGGATAGAATGCACATTGAACTTGTAGTCTCACTTCGAGGCGGAGTTGGTAGTTATTATATAGTCTTGTAGTTTCATTTAGAAGCCGACCAAATGTCTACGTGCGGGGGTAAATAAATATTGAACTTGTAGTTCCACTTCGAGGCGGAGTTGGTAGTTATTATATAGTCTTGTAGTTCCATTTAGAAGCCGACCCAATGTCTACGTGCGGGGGTAAATAAATATTGAACTTGTAGTCTCACTTCGAGGCGGAGTTGGTAGTTATTATATAATCTTGTCGTTTCATTTAGAAGCCGACCAAATGTCTACGTGCGTAGCACACAAAGAAAAGCTGCCATATAGGAGGCAGCTAAGAACATATATATGTTTTTCATGTTAAATAGAACTTGTTGTTAGAGCGAAAGTGTTTTATACTCCAAATTCTGCTCTGTAAAATCAATTGGTGTGTTGTAGTCATACGGAACAAATACGCTAATTTCACTCTTTTGAGGAAGTTCTTCTAGTCCATAAGCGTCAATAAATTTTTCATCCAATTTAAGTGTGTATTTCCCTGGGGCAAGCCCTGAAATGTAGTATTCACCGGTGGAATCTACAGTTGAATAATTTACTTCTTCTCCGTTCTCGTCAAGAAGTACTACAACAAAATCTGTGATTTTTAAATCTCTTGCAAAGTCATCAAAGATTTGTAGTTTTCCGGATACAGAACCAACCGTGCTGATTAGCGGAATTTCAAGTTGGGTGGTTTGTCCGCCATCAATTTTAACTTTTTTGTTAATCATATCGTTTGTCACTGGTGCAACTGTGATTGGTAATGAATTCATATCAAGAGAAACAGTGTAAACGCCTTGATTTAAACTGGACGAGAATGTTCTACCACGCTTATTTGTATATGATGTTTCACCTGTCCAACTTGTAATCAAAGGTATGTCTTTTATTGGAATGTCAATTTTCTTATCGTATTTGCCGTTTTTGTTTACATCAACAAATGCAATTGCTTCAAAGATACCTTTGTTCAAATCTTCGTCACCTACTGATTTTAGACCGTTGTGGAATATTTGGAATGCGTCATTAAACGTGAAATTGATTGAATGTCTGTTTGTTGTTGGTGTGAACATGTTATCAATAAAATATCCGCCGTTTTGTGAATATTGATATCCTACAGCCATTGTCTGACCGGATTTTGCACGGTAAGCAAGGTTTACGTTGAAGTCATTTCCGCCTTGACCACTATATCTGAAACCGTAACCCACGCCAAGTGTTGTTCTTTTCCAAGTTGGGAATGTGTAACCAAAACGGAACATGTTGTAACCGTTTTTATAAGTTGCTGTGTTGTATCTTACAATATTATGTCCAAGCGTAAAGCGACCGTGATTCCCTGGGATTGGAATGTCTAATTGAGCGTAATTATCAGCATATTTAGAGTGATAATTTCTATCCATTGTGTTTGGATTGTCATATTTTGTATCGTATAAACTTTCTCTGCGTCCGGCTTGAATTCTAGCCCAGTGGCTAATGTCACGAGAAGCATTCGCATCGTAGAAGTAGTTTTTGTTTCTGCCTAACTCATTTTCACCACGTCTGTAGTAACTGTTGAATCTTAAATTTGCGACTTTTGGGATTTTGGTAGAAGCGTTAATAGATGCTTCGTCAAATTTGATTGTGCCGCCTCTATAACGATGGTTCATATTTGAATAATATCTGCTGTAGCTTCCGCCTGCACTTGTAGAATTAACACTTACACCGCCTGAAACTTTACCACCGGTTCTGTCGTTTTTGGAAGTAGAATCGCTGCTTGCTATATAAAAATCCGGTGAAGTTTGGAACAATTCTAATCTGCCATAAGCTCTTTTTGGCTTGATTATTCCTTTTTGGTATTGTGCCAAATCTTTTTCATAATCACCAGTTGCTTTTACGATGTAGCCTGCGTGTGTGTGTTCTTCTCTGATGTCGTGTGCAACGCTTGCACCGGCTGTAAATCTTCCTTTTATGTTCTTGTTATTCGGATTAACCCATTCAACGCTGTTTAATGTTGTTGCACCTTCCAAATAGTTAACACTTTTTTGTGTACCACTTACTAAAAGTGTGTCGTTGGTAGGCATTCTATAAATAACGCTTGTGCTGTTTTTTTCGTATAATTTGTCGCCGGTTAAGCGAGATTCAAATGTAACGTTGTCTTTTATTCCGTATTGGTAATCAATTCCGGCTGTAACCTTTTTGTTGTTTCCACGGTAAATGTTAGCACCTTCGCGGAAAAATCTGTTTTGATATCCCCAAACACCGGCATAAGCGGAACCTCTTTGTTCTTTTTCAAAAGGTTTATTGTTGCCGTAGATTGAATATCTTTCTTCTTTGATTAATTCAACTGTCCCATCTTCATTGACTTCTTCCAATTTGATACTCTTAACAGGGTTAGGAAGTTGAACATCTTTAAGTGTGTAATAACCTGCATAAGTGCTAAGAGTTATTGGTTCTAAATCATTGACTGTTAATCTTACTAAACTTGTTGGTTTAACATATCCGTTCAAGTTTTCCGGACGTTCTTTTTCGTAATCATAATTCCAAACCTGAGCACCAAAAATATTTGTACCTAATGTTGCATCAATATCTGATACACCTTTAACTTTGCCCAATTCGTACCAAACTTTTTCTTGACCTGTTTCTTTATCTTTTACACTGTTTTTGTAAGTACCGGTAACACCACCAAACATAAATGCATCAGAGCGGTAGTGGTATTCTGTTGCTTCAACACGGTATTTACCGTCTAGAAATTTACCGTTGATACTTGCTTGAGTGCTGCCTGAAAAAGTATCGTTTGTTGTGCGGTAATTTTGACCTTTAATAGTCATATTATCATTCAACAAAGATGAGCGTAACCCAATTGTGTTTAGCGTGATTTTGCCGGCTTTTTTAGGAGCTGTAATATCTTGGTAAGCGTGAGGACCCTTATTATCAGCAATTGTGTTATTTAGATTATGCAAAAGAGGAATATCACGTTCAACTTCTGCGCTAAGGGTTAAGTCTTCAAAGTTTGCAGAAACTTTTGCGCCAAAGATTTTAGAAGCACTGCTTGCTGTAATGTAAGCTTCATTGAACACACCGTCCATAATTCCTTGACCCATAAATATAGGCTTTTCGTCAGATATTTTGTAATCTTGGATAAAGATTCCGTTCTGATTAATCACACCTTCTTTGCCGTCAAAAGTTTTGAATCCGATTTGTTTATCAATTCTGTTTGCGTTGTATTGGATATTGAATATATCAGCAAGTTGTTTGAATGGTAGCAAAATTTCCGATTTCTCTGTAATCGCAATTTCTACATCCTGATAAGCTTTGTTATTTATGTTAATATAAGAAACCGTTGAATCAATCGCAAATGCCGGTAATGCGCATAGCATGCCGGTAAAAGCAATTATTAAGTTTTTCTTTATTCTATTTAACATATTTTATCATTGGGTCGGCTGCTTGGTCGTAACTACCAGAGTGCCGTCATTGCGAGAAAATCTATGATTTTAGTGGCAATCCATAAAGTAGAACTTAACTGGATTGCTTCGTTTTACACCATACTTACTGACCTGTAGTTATTCTACAAATTTGAAAGTGAAGTGAAATATCCTCGTAATGACGTAGCGCAAGACTACAAGTTCAATGTGCGTTTTATCCTCGCCCCTTGCGGGAGAGGGAGCAGTCGTAGGTGAACTTTGTGAACCGTACGAATGCGGGTGAGGGGTTTTATTTCCCCTATTTACTTACAGCAGTAAATGTCACCACTGCTTGATATGTACCAGCCGGATCTTGACCGATATTATACGTCCCTGAAATCGGTGTTTGTCCGACAATATGTGTTACAGTTCCTTCTGTACCATTGTTGACTTTTACTACATAACAATCCCCATACACACCATAATTTTTCTGAAACTCCGCTGTCATCGGATTTGTAGTAGAAACGGTGACAGGATACGATATTACGTTTTTATTATTACTTCCGCCGGTTTTTGCATCCTCTATTGCAGCAGTTGTTGGTGAAGTCAATGTGTTGGCAAATAATATACATCCGCCATTACCATAAGCAGAAACACTTCCACCATCTACCGGAATTGAGGAAGTCATAATAAAATCATAACTATCGTCATTTCCGTTTGTCTGAATGCTGAATACAGATTGTAATCCGCTATGTACGCCAGTCATGCCATTAGCAGAAGTATTTTCTATGGACGATGTTTCTTTAGAAATAGCTACGGTCGGCTGAACGTCCGTATAAACAGACGTTTCAGCTTCTGCATAGCCATAAGCTTTCCCCGCACCAACCGCTGCGGTAATCAGTAATATTAAAAATGTTACGTAATTGCTTGTTTTCATTGTTTCCTAATTATGTTCCTACTTGTGACAAAGTAAGTGTTGCTTTGTATGTACCATCAGCATCATGTGTAGAGAAGGTATTTGTTAATCCAGTTTGTCCTAATGTATAAGTGAATGTATAAATACCATTTTGAAGTGTGTATTTTACCCCATCAGCTTCTTTAGTAGGTTTTGGGTCTGCACCTGCAGATGCTTTATCATATGTAATTGTAGGCTTTAAAGAGAATGCGATTGCGTTTGCGTTAGCTGCTATAGCAGGTGAACCACCTGTGATATTTGTAACCGCTGTTGCTTCAGCAGCTCTTGTATCCTCACCATTATTAGTGAATACTAAATTCAATGTATTAGCATCGGTACCATAAATAGCATTTACTTGTCCACCACCAGCTAAAGCAGTTGCTGTAAGTTTTATAGCTTCATCCGGATTATTTGTAACTACTTTAAAAGTTGTTGTCATAGCTTTATCTAATGTGATTTCACTATAATCAGCGTTAAATCCTGCGCTGGCAGATTCAACAGAAGAATCTGCAACGTGAGTAATGTTAATAAATTTGTCTACATTAATCAGTTGTGTAGATGTTGCGGTTTTTGAACCAGCAACGGTTTCTGCATATGCTGCTGAGCTAACTAAAGTCAAAGCAAGTGCAATTGGGAGTAATTTTACGATTTTTTTCATAGGGTAAACCTTCCTTTCTTAATTGTTTTACACTTTGTTTTGTATGTTTATTGTTGTTTCTTTTTTCAAATTTACTTTTTTACCATTTGGGTCAAAATAAGAGATTATAATTCTAAGTGAGTATTCACCGGAATCTTTAATATCTGCTGTATTTATTTTTTCTCTGAATATACGGTAATTATTGCCACCGACCGTTCCACCACGCATATCATATTCTTTTATTAAATTTTTACCTTTAAAAATTTGTGCTTTTATTGCTAAACGCACCTTACTATTACCTTTATCTACAACTTTTATATTTGTATAAAGTCCGTCTGTGGCTTGTTCAACGTTCAATGTTTCAATTTCTGCGTCTTTAGTCACTTTACCTTTATCAACATATACTGGGACTCCAACTCTTGTTTTTACAATCAATTGAGCACCAATTCCGGCTCTTTGAGTTGGAATATTGATTTCCTTAGGATTAACATCTTCTATATAAAGCATAGTTCTGTTTTCACCGTCAGGAAGCTGGTTGAGGTTTGCAATATTAATTCTGACTTTTTGGTTCTTTCCTTGAGCTACAGTGAATTCAGAAGGTACAAAACGGATTTTTTTAGTCAAATCGTGTGGGTCAGAAGATGTATCCTGCATAACAACTTCACCTTTGCTATCAATAGTGAAATACCCAGGATAGATTTTGAATCTCATAGGTTGTTGGCTATCACCCTTAACCTCAATAGCAGTTGTTATATAGTTACTTTTGATTTTGTTTGCATTGATTTCAACACGAGTTGGCGCAACTGCAACAGATGCGAATGCCGGTACGGCAAGCATCATTGCTAATGCTGTTGAAAATATTCTATTCTTAATTGTTTTTAATTCCATTTTTACCTCTTGCTAATAAATGTTGAAAGTGGCTAATACCCATCCTAACCTTCCCTGATTAGGGAAGGAACTCTTCAATTTACCTTCTTTCTCTTAATACATACTTAACTCTGTTTTCATAATTGCCGCAAGGGATTGCTTTGCCATCAGCATTCTCCAAAGAATACTCAACACTCACAAATTCATTATTTGCAGGTGCTTTGCCTCGTGCAATCACGATTTCTTTGCCGGAAGTAAGCTGAACTCTTTCGAGCAAGCGTTCTCCGACATTTGATGAAGCGGAAACTGTTCTCACAAAATAATTCCCTGCTGCATCACCAAAATTATCCGCATTTACGGACAATTCCCAATCACAATTGGAATTTATATAAACCAACGGTGATGTTTCATTCGCAACCTTTTGCTGTTTTTTAAACGCGTCATTTGCACCAAGAACTATTCTCGGCACTTCGTGGTGCAAACTTATTTCTTGCATTACAGGTACAATAAATTGCAAATTAAATGTTGATGTAGCAGCAATTTCACCTGTTTCTACATCTGTTGCTTGAACTTCAAAGTTTATTTGGTACGTTCCGGCTGGTACCATACCAAAATCACGGATTTTAGCCGTCATATTTTTAGCAACTCCGCCCATAGAGAGAGCGTCAAAGATATACGAATACTCGTTATATCTCAAATACACATCCTCTTTCGTATTATTTATATATAAATCCGAAAGCGGAATTGTAACTTCGCCGTCTACTCTTCTTAATGCGTCATCAAGTGGGCGCAAGGCAATTTTGTAATTGGCTCCGTCATCACTATTAATAATCAAATTCCGCTCAATGCTTTGTTGGCGCACAACAGTATCACCTTGATAGTCTATAATAACCATCGAAGCCGAACTCGGTAAGCTAAGAGCTCCCATTATAAGCATTGTTAACAATATTTTTTTCATAAAGCTCTATTGTTTTAATTTTTTTCTGCAACTAAAAATGTGCACAAAATGCAGAAAATCAACTATCCTATATAGTCATGCTAACAATTTTTGTACGAATTTCAATACATATTTGAAAAAAATCATCTTTTTGTGGGAAAAGATTTACTAAAATTCATATTTATGTAGGGTTAGTAAGTGGAAAGTAGAAAATTGTTTTATATATGGTAGGTCAGGGACTCCCTAACAAAAACTGCATAAAACTAACAGTTATTGATATCTTTTCATAAGTTCTTCAACCAAAAACCAATCTTCCGGCTCGTCAATTTCGTAAGCTGTATACGCAGGTAATTCATATGCAACAATATTACCTGAAAGTCTGCATTTATCACGCAAAATATTACCGACGGAATTTATGTAGCAAGCTCCATTTTCTGCTACCAAACCTTCAAATTCCTGTCTTCGTGGACGATTGCAGTAATCATAATTTACAGGAACAACAAAATTATCTTGGTTGTGTGAAACTTGATGTGGTAGAAACTTCCAGTGGAATTGCTTTTCAACTACTCCACTGAACATCGAATCTGCGTTGCCGGTCATGAATGCCTGATACATTTCATCAATATGTTCAGATTTTAGCATTGGAGAAGTGGCTTGGATGAGGAAAAACAGGTCTTTAGTTTTTAAATCAGACTGTTGAATATATTCAAGCATAACACTTTCTGTAGAAGATGTGTCTTCTGCATTTTTTTTATCTCTGTCATAAATTTGAACTTTATCAAGCCCAAAGCTTTTAACCACAGCTTTAATCTCTTCACTGTCTGTCGCAATTATGACTTGATTAATACATTTTGCATCGTTTGCAGCCTTTGACGTCCAATAAACAAGCGGTTTGCCGTTTAGTTCTTTAATGTTTTTGAGTGGAATTGACTTGCTTCCGCCTCTTACCGGTATGAACGCTATATTCAAATTTATCTCCTCGTTATTACACTTTCTTTTACTTTGATTAAATCGAATAAAACTTGATTGTAAGGTGTTGAAATACCATATTTTTTACCAAGTTGAATTATTTCTCCTGCAAAAATATCAACTTCTGTTTTTCTTCCGGCAAGAATATCTTGCAGCATTGATGTTTTGCCTTCATCGCACATTCTTGCAAGGGCTTTTAATGCATCAGCTTCCAAATTCTCAAGTCCGCTGACATTCTCTTTTTCGGCGATTAATCGAACTTCATTGATGATTTTTTTCGCAAGCAAAATAAATTCCTGACTGTTTTTCATCTCGCCAAAAGTAAGATTGAGTATGGCAGAAGTCTGATTGGAAAATATGTTCATGGTAAATTTTAGCCACATTGAGTAATCAATATTATCAGGAATTTGGTAATTTATGCCAAGTTTGTCAAAGAAATTGATAACTTCGTCATCTTTTTCCATAACAATTTCACCAACGCCGTCCTGCGTAACGGAATTTCCTGTTCTTACTGCACTATGCCCGATAAAATATGATTTTAGAACTTTCGCCAACGGATACGCTTTTTTTATTTCTTGTTCAGAAGAGATTCCGTTAAGGAGTGAAAGTATTTTTGTTTTCTCGCTCACAAAATTTTTGATATTTTGGATTGCGGATTCCAAACCCTGAGCCTTTGTCGCTATGATTATTAAATCTGCGTCAAATTTATCCGAAGGCAATATGTATTCAAAATCTTGTTTTATTCCATTGAAAACAGGTTTGTTCTTGGTGTATTTTTTTAATCGTTCTTCATCAACAAGGATTTTAAGTGTACATTTACCCTTACCCCTGAATTTCATTGCATAAGTTAACCCAACAGCGCCAAGTCCGCAAATAATTACATTTTTCATACGTGTATTTTACACTATTTTGCAAAATATGTGAAGATTTCATTTCCGGATTAAAAATTTATAGTAGAATAGTTCTATGACATCAGAATTACTTTTTGAATTTGATAAGAATTTTCAACGACCTATTATCGGTACGGATGAAGCCGGACGTGGTCCTGCGGCTGGTGGAGTTTTTGCAGCAGCTGTTGGGTTTGAGGAAATTACAGAAGGGTTGATTAAAGATTTAGCAATCCTCAATGACTCAAAAAAACTCACTCATAAAAAACGTGAATTGATTTATGACGTTATTAAGAACAATACGCACAATAAAATTATTTGTGTGGAAGTAGAAGAGATAGAAAGAATTAACATTTTAAATTCTTCTCTTAAAGCTATGAATCTGGCTTGTTCCGCAATAATAACCGAACCTAAAACCCTTGTTCTGGTTGATGGCAATAAATTGATTAAAGATTTTTCTCACGAACAGCAATATGTGGTTAAAGGGGATTCTAAATCAGCCTCTATTGCAGCTGCGAGTGTTTTGGCAAAAGTTACACGTGACCGGTATATGGAAAGACTTCACGAAGAATTCCCTATGTATAATTGGGCGAAGAATGCAGGGTATTTGACGAAAGAACATCTTGACGCGATAGATAAATTCGGGTTATGCAAATATCATAGACCATCGTTTTTGAGAAAACATTTTGCGAAACAATTGACATGTTTTTAGGTCACTAAGTTATAAGTCTTTAAGTCGTGAGGTCGTTAAGTCGTTAAGTTCGTATTAGAAATATTACAAATGTGTTTCTTGTTTTTATTGTGCGATTTTTATTAGGATTAAAGGAAAATGATTAATAAAAAGCTGGATTCTTCGAAACACAGTTTCTCAGAATGACATAGCGTAAAATCACTAGTAATACGTCATTACGAGAATTTATTGAACTTAACGACTTAACGACCTCACGACTTAAAGACTTAAAAAAAGAAAGCCGGCATCTCATAACTACCAGCTTTCTTTTCTAAATTCTATTCCGTTGGGTACGTGAGCTTACTTTGCAAATTCACCGGTGTAAAAGCTCATCAAGTTTGCCAAACGGTGCTGTTTTTCAGCAGCTTTTTCAATTCCTTGCTTGATTTCATCAAGCTCTTTTAATAATGTGTTTAAGTCTTTACGTCGTTTACTCTCTAGGCGTTCCTCCTTAACTGTCTGCCTCTCTTCGCTTTTCGCCGCCAAATCTACTTCAATCCAGTTCGGCGAAAAACACTTGTTTATATATTCTTCCTTTCTAGTCATGTTTTAATACTCCTATTTTGTCACACTTTATTGTTAATATTTTAAGTGTGTTGTGGGGGCTGTTAGGGGTGTCCTCTAAGGACTAATTCCCCTTTTAATGTATACTTTTGAGTCCTACCTTTCTTTTGACGGTGATTTTACACAGTCAACTACATTTTTTACGAATTGGAAAATGTTTGTTACAACATCCCTACATTCTATGTAATCTTTTCTAACTTTTTGGAATTCTTCTGAGTTGAAATCGAAAGATGTCATCTCTGAGTATTCAATTAATGCTTCATGTTCGTCCATCACTATACCTCTTAATCAACAGCTGGGAGTTCAAATTATTCAGTTTTAATTTTTACTCCTTTTATACACGTTTTGTTTTGCTTTTGTTTCCTTTT
>CABQIM010000044.1 GCA_902464375.1 uncultured bacterium
TATACAATTTTGTCAATTTTCTTTACAAAAAAGTTTTTATATATATGAGGCAAAAAAATGAGTTATAAATTCGATTCAATAGTAAATAAACAAGAGGCAGATGCCCTGAAAGAAATGATATTCAGACGTGTTAGAGAACGCTCAAACAGCATGAATGAAGAGGTTCAGACTGAGGTTATGGATTTAGCACGTGATTCTTTTGTAAGTAATAATAACCCATTTTCTCAAATAGTTGAAAAAACTAACGTTCAACCTGAATCTAGTCCAAAAGAATTAGTTCAACAAGGTGTAGACAACGAAAAAATCGGCTTTGCAATGCCACAAAAACAACCAAAAGCTTTCAACCAGAGCCGTTTGATAAATGAACAAGTTGCAAGTGCAGAAATTAAGAACAACATGCGCGAAGCAAGAGCTGGTTTATCAAATAATAAAGGCTTTATGGGTGCATTGAATTTTTTAAATTCTCAAGCTGCAATTTCTTTAATAAGAACTCGCTCTGATAAATTTGAGATGGTTGTTTAAGAGCTTTCTATTTTTACCGTTCACTTATATTGACACTCTTAGATTAATTTGTTAAAATTAGAACAGATGTAAACGAAATATTGGTCAAATTAATATAAGAAGAGAAAGGAATATTATGATGAAGAAGAACGGTTTCACTCTTGCAGAAGTATTGATTACCTTAGCTATTATTGGTGTAGTTGCTACATTAACACTTCCTGCTTTGATGACAAACACTCAAGAACAACAATCTAGAACAGCATTGAAGAAAGGTATCAACACATTGACAGAAGCTGCTCAAATGAACCAAGCTATTGATGGTTTTGACTATGCAACTTTTAGCACAACTTCTACAAATGATGATGATACGTTATCTTTATATGCATTACTTTCAAAAAGAACAACAATGGACTACCAAGCATCTGCTCAAGGTGCTACAACCAACGAATCAAAATTGGTTAATAATGGTGCAAGTAACTATGTAGTATTCTTCAGAGATGGTGCAGCATTAGTATTCCCTAATACAGAAGCTGCTACAACAGGTAATACAGTTTCTAACCCTGCTGCAGATGGTTTGCCATATGGTATTAAAGCTGTTTACGATACAAACGGTAAAAAAGGTCCTAACTTGATTTCAAACTGTCAAGGTGTTGGTTCTATGAAACCTGGAGCAGCACAAAATGACTCTTCTGGAAACTGTGGTGATAAATCAAAACGTGTAATAAAAGACCAATTTGGTGTTAGATTAAGAGGCTCTTTCGCAGTTCCAAACGGTGCAGCTGCTAGATGGGCTTTTGAAAACTAATAGTTTTAAAAAATAATTTAAGTAAAAGTACAAGACGGTTTTATTTAACCGTCTTGTATTTTTTAGTGAAATCTTTGGGATTTATTTTTACATTCCTCAGTTGGGTTATTGATTTTTGTTTTACAAAGATGTAAATAAATTGAAGAGAAATAAGAAAGGAGTTTATTATGTACGAAGAAAGTAAAAAAGAACATTGGTTTAAAATTATAGGCATAATCCTTGCAACATTTATTGGTGCTTTTTTAGCATTTTATGCAGCCGTAGATATCACCTTACATAGATTTATGGAGCCAACTTATAATTTTCGCCGAATGGAAAAAATGATGCAAAAGCAGCAGAAAAATATAGAGAAAATGGATGTTCGTTTTATGGATAATCCATTTGAGCCTAAGATGGCGCCAATGCTTGTAAACTTAGTTAAGGAAGCTAATGAATATAAAATAATTGTTGATTTAAAACTAATTGGTGAAAATGAAAAAAATGTTAGTGTAAAATTAGATGACAACACAGTAACAGTATCCGGTGCAATTGACAAGAAAGAACACCATAGAGAAGATATCATGAACTTTTCTCAATCTTATTATTTAGATGAAAAGCTTTTGCCGGATAAAATTAGCAAAGAAAGAGTCGGAAATAAATATATAATTACAATTCCGTTTAAGTAAAAACTTTACGACCTCCCTGACTAGGGAGGTCGTATTCGTGAGAACGTTAGTGAACTACGAATACTGGTGGGTGAAAGTTACGTCAAAATACCCAACATAATGTGATGGATTGCCACGTCACTGACGTTCCTCGCAAAGACGAAAAATGCGCCTACTAGAGTTGACAATTATATTAAATCTTAGCTTTTATTCTATCAATTAACTTTGTAACGCTATCTTTTTCTTCTTGCGGAATATCAAAGTTTAAATAGTCTTCAAAGTACTCTATCGCGTCTTCGTAATCATTTCTTGCTAAGAATAATACACCAACTTTTTTATAAGCAAGTGTAAATTTGTCATTAACAGCTATCGCTTTTAAATAATTTGAAATTGCTTTGTCAATCTCATTATTAGCTTCATAAGCTTGTGCCAAAGCGTAATAAAGAAGTTCATTATTTTCTTGATACTCAATAACTGTTTCAAAGTTAGAGATAGCACCTTCATAATCTCCAAGTTCAAAATAGACATGACCCAAATCATAATATGCGTCATAATTTTCAGGTTCTCCATCAAGAACTCTTTCTAATTCAACAATCGCATCTTCCCATCTTTGGTCTTCTATATAAACTCTTGCAAGCAAATGAGCAATAGCCAAATTATCTTGTAATTCGTAGCTGCCACGTTGTAAAGTTCCTAAAGCTGATGGCAAATCTCCTGCCTTATAGTATAAATCTGATAAATTAATATAAGCTTGAGCAAGTTCTGGGTCCAGTTCTATAGCTTTTACATAAAACTTTTCTGCCTGATCGAAATTCCCAAGGCAAGAATAAGCTACACCCATGTTATTATAAATATCAGCATTATCAGGCTCTGTTTCTAATACAGAACTAAATGCATCAATAGCTTCTTTGTATTTTCGTTCCTTAAAAAGGCTCATAGCCTTATCAATTTTTTCAGACATTATAATTCATCCTCGTCTTTTGTATCAATGTTATGAATAATTGTTCTAACGTTACCTTCTGCAACGAAATCTTTAGGCTCCATTGTCATCTTGATTTTGTCTGCAATAATATCCTTATCTTGTTGAACGATTTTAGAACGTCCTACAAAATACACTTCATTAGGTTTGCCTGTTTCAGCATTAGGGAATACTGATACTTTTGGTCCTTGTGCAAAATAATCATCGTACCAAATTTTTACGTGACCACTGCCGATATAAGAATTTTGTCGTTTGCTATATTGCTGATAATCAGAGTGGATTGTAAGCTTTTTTCCATCATCAGAAATTGCAACAGTTTTTGTATTACCGCTGACACTCATTTCTTCTGTAATTGGGTTATAAACAAAGTGATGACCTTCTGATTCATTTTGAGCTTGTTTAACTTTAGCATTGCCGATCAAGTCAATTTTTCTTAAACCGCCTTTTTCATCCGCAATAATTACAGCTTTATCTGAATATGAATCAATATCTTTATATTTCATAGTAACACCGCCGGAACAAACCATTACGCTGCTCTTGATATCATATTCTTGTGCGTCCGCGTTTATTACAACAATTGGCGTATTACCTTCTGTAATAATAGATTGTGCTTCGCCTTCTGCTCTTACGATTTTGTTGATAAGAGAAACCTTCAGAATGTTTGCTTTAACTTCTCTTTTTTTGTTTTCGTTTACTTCATAAGCATAAGGTCTATCGTAAAAAGTTGCAGTGTCCAGTTTGTTATTACGTCTTATTGACACATCAGCTCTGTCACTTTCTACCGTTAAGTTATCTAACTTAACCTTAACGCCGCCGTCTAGCTTGATTTTCTTTTCTTTATCTGAAAATGTTTGAGTTTTTGAATCGATAATTAAATCAGAAGAAAAAACTGCTAAACTTGAAAATATTAACAATAATAAAACCAGAACCTTTTTCATTTAGTCCCCTTTTCCTTTTATACTAAAATTTATTTTTTCCCGCTCATTGCAGAGAATGCAGAACCGCCTGCATCTTTACCATCTTTGCTATACAACTTGGTAGTTGTTTTACCTACGATTTTAAATTTTTCGTAACCGGCAAAAATAATTCCTTTTTGAGCAGTTGCAATCATTTCATTGTTTTTCTTAATTACAACATGACCTTCTGCAACTGTATCTTTATCCGAACCGGACCAAGTCAATTTGTCGGTATTAAGTGATGTTGAATCTTCTAAAACAATATAAGTATTGTCATACAAGGTGATTGTGCCTGTTTTTTCGTCGTAAGTTCCTTTTGAAGACTGGAAGCTCATTGCAACTTTATTGTCTTTATAAAAATTGCCGATTACATTATTTAATGTAGCAATGCTATTGTCATTGCTATAATGTCCAGTTTCGCCATATATTTCAAAATACTTATTACCTTGCTTTGTTTCAGTAATGATAATTCCCTTTGCATCAACTTTTTGCTCGTCTGGAGTCCCTTTTAACTGAGAGCGCGTATAATTACTAGTGATAAAAACAGCACTCAAAAATGCCCAGCCCATCACTAATATAACCGCTAAAGCAACAATAAGATAAGTTCTTTTTTTCTTATCCAAATTCTTAATTCTCTCATAAAATCTCTTAAGATTTTTCATAAAAACATTTTAGCACAGGGCTGATATGACATCAACAAAAAGATTACAAAATATAATCTTTTGTTTTGAGAGATAATATTTGAACAACTTCTTCTTTGCTATTTGTAGAACCGAATATCAATGCAAATATTGGATTTTTTGTATAGTCAATTCTTCTTACTTCCAATATGTTGGAATAATTACGCAGCCATCTATCATATTCAAAGCCGTTAATTTTAGGCACATTAGGAACTTCTGCAATAGAGTAGTAGAAAACATCTTTACTTGCATTAGAAAGAATGGTGTTCCAATCCGGCATTTCTTGTTCAAAGAAACATTCATATACATTTATTCCCCAAATGTATTTTGCAATATCAGCTGCGCACCATGTAGAGAATCGCATTGGATTAATTTCGATTGGAACAATTTTCCCGTCTTCTTTAACTCTAAGTTCCATATGAATAGGCAAATTTCTTACATTTTTTAATTGTCCGATATCTCGTAATAATAAACCGAATTTTGCCATATATTTAATCATAATTCCGGTAGACGACAAATGAATTCTATCAGTGACGTCAGAATCATTATAAGTTGGATGTTGGAATATGTTGAGAATAACAGGTTCGCCATCTCTGTCAAAATATGCGTCAACGGAATATTCTTCTCCTGCAATAAATTCTTCTATAATAAATTTGGAAGTACTTAATGCTTGCCCAGGGTAAGTAATTGCAGCTTGGCGAATATCTTTTTCCAATTTAGAAATTGTATCACTCCATTCTTTCGCTTCTTTTATGCAATGTACACCAATATTATAAAAGCCGGATGCAGGTTTTACGACTACTGGGAAATGAATTTCCTCCGGTTTCATTTTCTTTAATTCTTCTAGTTCAGCACTTCTATAATAAAAATCCGGATACAATTCTTTTAATAGGTCACGGAATGCAATTTTATCTTTGAACAATTTGATATAATTGCTCAAATTAGAATCTGGCAGATTTTTTAATACCCAATTTTGTGCCAATTCGGAATTGGAATATATAAGTGGAAATTCTTGGGCTATATAATAATTTTTTGCAATATCGCAAGGAATTGTATCAATTGCACCTTCTTCAATGTCTGTTTCTTGAATGGCATCATTATCTAAAACCGGCCAATCGTTTTGTACAATCGTATCTATCAAAAATTCTGAAACATAAGGTTTTTCTAATATTAACATTTTATAACCCTCTTTTTTACATATGCAAAATTGTTTTCATTACTTTTACTTACAATCAATATTTTATATCAAACAAACTTAAAAAGAGGAACCGGTTATTTAACCGGTTCCTCCAAACCTATCTTACATCTATTTCCTCTAGTTCATAGGGAATGCTCTTACTACTGTTACAGAACCATCAACGTTCTTTCTAACTCCTGTATCGTTTTGATCATCATCTAAGTCTGCTGCATATGCTACCGGAGTGTAAACTTGACTCATATCAATTGATCGGTTTTCGAAACTTCTTAGAACCTTTGCGTTATCGTTATCATCAGGATTGATAGTTGGTTCATCAGGAGTTGGTTCCGGTTTTGGTGCGTCAGGACCTACTAAGTATGTTGACTTACCACTTACTTGAGTACCATCGTTATAACCATTTTTAGCGTTTGTTAATTCGTATGTAATTACGTCTGTCTTATTGATTGTAACTTCTTTTTCATCTCTAATGTTTGTATATTTAAGAGTGTAATCTCTGCCAGGGAAGTCTACTTTCAATTTGTTAGTTTCTTTACCAACTGTGATAGTATCAGCGTGAACACCGTCACCAGTGATTTCAATATATTTATCAGGAGCTGTTATGTTAATTTGTTTAGCGTTTGCACCTGTAACTTTAACGTCACCTTTTGATAAGATATTTGCTGTTGATGGAGTATCAATTCTTGTAATGTTACCACCTGCAATGTTGATATTACCTGCATTTTTAACTGTGTTAGGAATGTATTTGTAATTTTCCATAATTGCGATAACAACTTCATCTACTGTGTTGTTTTCAGTAGCACCAAGACCACCGATATAACCATTTGATGAGAATTCATATTCGTTAGCTGTTAAAGTTGCTTTGCCGTCAGTTAATACGTTTAAATTATCGGATTTTAAAGAAATTCTGTTTGCTGATGTGTCAACTGTTGTCATAACGTGACCGTCAACTGAATGAGCAACTAAGTCACCGCCTACTGTTAAACTACCATCAAGAATTTTCTTTTCTTCAAAGTTATAGTTACCAATGTGGATGTTATCTTTTGCTTCAATTGTAGCGTTGCCACCGATTTTGTTATTACCAACTACGTGAACGAAGTGTTTGTAACCTTGTGGATTTTCTGATTTAGCGATTGTTTTAAGGTTCATATCTTTACCAACTTGAACGTTACCAACTTCAAGGAAGCCACCACCGTTTGTCATGTTCAAATTGCCATCAACCTTAGTGTTTCTTGCATACATCAAAACTCCGTTTCCTTCAACATCAACATCACCGGTTACGTGAAGAGCTTTGCCATTGTCAACATAGTTTAAAGAAACGCTGTCGTCTGATTTAATATTTAAGTTGCCTTTGATATCACCACCGCCAACTGTTTTTACGATACCCTTGTCAGCGATTACGTAAACATTACCGTCAATATTTACTGTTTCAAGTTTAACACCTTTTGAAGTATCAAGGTTGCCGGCAGAAAGATAATCTTGACCGTTAGCTGTAACAAGCTTCATTCCGTTAGCAGTTTTGATGGTGCCTCTAGTAATACCAATTGCAGGAGCTAAGATATTGAACTCACCGCCAACGTTAATGTTAGAATCTTGAATTTTTACAACACCAACTGCATCATTTGTTGCTACGTTTGAAACTTTCATAACACCATCAACGAAAGTTGCAGTCATTGGTTGAGTTGTAATCATAGCGTCACCGGCAGTAGTGAATTGAGCACCATCAAATAAAACACCGTTTGGGTTTGAAATAATCAATTGGCTGATGCCTTGATTAGCATTAATTTGACCGTAAATGTTTGACATTCCTTGATTTACAGTGTTTAAAACTGTCAATCCGGTCGCTCCGTTAGTTGCGTTGAAATTTAATGATTCACCTTTGTTTACGTTCAATGAATCCCAATTAACGTGAGAATTACCATTGAAGTTTAAATCTACATTGCCTGTGCCTGCACCGTTTACACCAACGAATCCGCCAGTGGTATTATTAATAACTGCTCCGCCGTTTCCTGCACCTAAACCGGTATCGATTGCCGCATATGAAACTTGCATTGAAGCAAATACTGTTCCTAAAACAAGAGCTGAAATTTTTCTTTTGATATCCTTCATATAAAACTCCTCTTTTAATATATCCTTATCTATATAAAGTATATCATTTTTAAAAAATTGCTTGATTTGTTACAATTGTAAAGATGAATTTTTTATGAAAAATTGAAGGTTGGAAATGTTAAATTTTAATTTTTCACAGCGCATAAAATTGGACGTCCAAAGCTGATTTTCTTTACAGCAAGCGCCTTTTGTTCAACCAATTCATCAATAATTTCTCCAATTGCTTTTTGGCGCCAACCTTTTAGAGCGCCCAGAAATTCTGAAGAAGTAACATTCTCATTATAACCATTATCTTTTATCTGTCGGCTGCCTGCTAAAATCTTGCAAAAACCGCTTTTTCCATATAGTCCACTGAATTCTTTAACGCAGTCCAGAATTATTTTTTTTGCTTCTTCTGCGCTTTTGCGTTCAATTTCATCTTCTTCGTCAAAATTTGCAAATGCACTAAAATCAGGTTTTACATCTTCAACTTCTTTTATATTTTCGTAAAAATCTGCAACTCTTGAATCTACAAGAACTTTTTGTGGCTCGAAATTCTTAAGGTACAAACCTTCCAATGTTTTAACTCTGCTCATCGCAACATAAGCTTGACCGCGTTCAAATATTCTGGCGCAGTCCACGACCAGTTTATCCAATGTCATGCCTTGTGATTTATGGATAGTAATACCATACGCAAGCTTTAGCGGAAATTGTTTTCTTTCTGCAACAACTCTTTCATTATAATAATATTCAAAAGTATGTTTGGGAATTGATGCGACAACTCCATTATCAAATTTTATACTGATTGTATCGTCAAAAAACGCTTGAATGTTGCCACAAGCACCATTTATTAAGCCGCGGTTAAAATCCATATTTACAAGCAGCATAACCTTTGCTCCGAGTTTTAGAGCAATTTCTTTTTCTGCACGGCAATTTTTTGAAAAAATTTCCAGTATGTAGTTTTCGCTTTCAGTAAAACCTTCAGATACAAGTCTTGTACCTCTATAAACGCCGTCTTCTGCTTCAAAAATTCTTACCGGCTCATCAATCATATTGAACTTTGCAAGGTTATAACGGTTTGCTTCTTCATTTGTAGAAAAAATATGCAAAATATCGGTTTGATATGTGTCACCTTCTACACATCTGGTTTTTAAAAGTTCTACGTCTTCTACTTCCAAACAGTTTTCACGCATATGCGCAAGCGCTGTTATAAAATTCTGTTCATTTTGTCTGTAGTTCTTTTTAAGTACCACATTTTGCAAATTCAAATCTTTCCACACATGTGAATCAAAACAATATCGGCTTTCTTGCTGTTCTTTTTCAACTGGAGGAAGCTGGAAAAAATCACCGATAAATAATACTTGAATGCCACCAAATGGGTCATTACATTCTCTTACAGCACGTAAAACCTCGTTAATATATTCAAAAGCTTCAATATTAAGCATAGAAATTTCATCAACTGCAAGTATTTTGCAATTCATAATCTGCCTATATTGTGTTGGACGCTTTTTAATTTTTTCAACAGTATTAAATACTGTATTTCTGCATAAACCGACTCCTGCCCAAGAGTGAAGCGTCTGTCCTTTTACATTTACAGCTGCAATACCTGTTGTACTTGTTATTGTAAGTTTCTTTTTGAATTTTTCTTTAAGTTTATTTAAAATATAACTTTTTCCGGTACCTGCAAAACCTGTCAAGAAAACGTTTTCACCATTTTTAAGAAGAGTAAGTATCTTCAAAAATGTTTCATCCTCCTCTTCTTTTACTCCCTTTTGCTTTACCCCTTCTTGCTTTACCCCTTCTTGTTTTGGTTTAAGTTCTTTGGATTTTTTAGGTACAATTTCAAATTCGTCAGCAGATTCCAGCTCTTTTTCAAAATCTATTTGGTCAAAATTTGCAATTTTATATAGACACAATTCTTGTTTTGCATTTATTCTTGTAAATTCAATAATGCGCTCATTCGGTTTCAATTCATGCCGGAGCTTAGTTTCAGAAATCCATTCATTAGAAGAAAATCCACGAATTTGTTTTAAGCATTCCAATATAACCTGAGTTATTGCCTGAAATTTACGTCCATCTTGATTAATGTGGAGCTCCGGAATTTGTTCCAGTAAAGATTCTGCAATATTTTGCAATTCCGAATAATCTATATTTTCAGAACAAAGAATGTTTAAAACTTCTTGCGGATTAGTGAAATCTGGATTTGGCATATAAAAATTGTAGCACAAAGAAAATAAACATTTTCCCCACGCTTCTAATCCTCTAAACTTGTTCTAAGCTTCCGGTTCCGCATGGATTGTTACGCACACCTGACCCAATTCTTTTTTTATAGAATTTTCAACTTGGTCACAAATATTATGGCAGCAAGAAAGCTTCATATCTGGGTTAAAAAGTAAAGTTAACTCTATTTCTTTGCACTGCCCCGATTTTCTTCCTTTTATTCCTTTACAACCTTTTATTACAGAATTTGCTTTAATAATTTCTTCAATCTTTTGAATATCTTCTGTCGGGATTGAACCATCAAGCAAGTTATTCAATGTTTCTTTTGAAATAGAAAAACCGGCTTTTAATATAATTAAAGCAACAACTAGCGCAATAATCGGATCTAAGATAGCTAAACCTGTTACTTTTATTAATAATAAACCAATAAAAACTCCAAGAGAGGAATAAATATCTGTACTTAAATGTTTTGCATCTGCATATAAAGAAACAGAATCAGATTTTTTAGCGACATAAAAAAGGTATCGACTTACCAAAAAATTGGCAAGCACAGCAAAACCCATTGCAAGAATGCCGATTGATGTTTCTGTATGTTGGTAATATCCGTTTATTAGCTTCTCAATAGCTTCATAAATGATGTATAAGCCTGCAAATACAATCAATCCGCCTTCTATAAAACCGGACATATCTTCATATTTACCATGTCCAAACGGATGTCCTTTATCGGCTGGTTCAGCAGAACGAGTTACAGCAAAAAATGTTAAAACAGAAGCCAAAAAATCTGAAAGGGAATGAATTGCTTCAGATATAATACTTATGCTTCCTGATAAAATACCTGCAACTACTTTAAAAGAAATAACCAGAGCGTTTGATGTGATTGATAAAAACGCTGCAAACTTTTTTTCTGCAATTATATTCATAGCTTCCGCCCTCTTATGCAACACCGTTGTTCAACAAATCGTGAATATGAATTACACCAACAGGTTTTTTGTTTTCTACTACAAATAAGTTGGTAATCTTTTTGTCGTGCATTATTTTCAAAGCTTCTGCACTCATTGCATTTGGAGCAATTGTTTTTGGATTCTTTGTCATTAAATCAACAGCTTTTTCTTCCAATATTTTTGAAGATAAGCATCTTCTTAAATCACCATCAGTTAAAATTCCTGTTAAATCTCCGGTTTGATTGATAAAGCCTACACATCCAAGGCGTTTTGAAGTCATTTCTAATAATACAGCTTGCATGTTTGAATTTTCATCAAGTATTGGCATATCTTGACCTGTGTGCATCAAATCAGAAACACGTTTCAAGATAGAACCTAACTTTCCTCCTGGGTGTCTGTCGTTGAAGTCTTCTTTTGAGAAGCCTTTTCTTTCTATCATACCGATTGTTAAAATATCGCCTAAAACAAGCGTTGCTGTAGTAGAACTTGTTGGAGCAAGACCAAGCGGACAAGCTTCACCATTGTTTGGTAAAAGCAATACGACATCGCCGGCTTTACCCAAAGAGCTTTCTGCATTCTTAGTTATTGCAACGAGTTTTATACCAAATCTTTTGCAGTAATTTAGTATGTCGATTAGTTCTCGAGATTCTCCACTATTAGATATTGCAATGACAACATCGTCTTCTGTAATCATTCCCAAATCGCCGTGACTGGCTTCTGCCGGATGTACGAAGAATGAAGGAGTTCCGGTTGATGCTAAAGATGCTGCAATTTTTTTGCCAATGTGTCCAGATTTACCCATTCCGGTGATAATAATTCTGCCCTTAGAATTTTGCATAAAATCCAGAGCTTGTGTTAGACTAGAGGAGTCTAAAGAATGTTTCAACTCTTCTATTGCTTTTATTTCAGAATCAATTGTTCTGATAGCAGATAATTTATCTAATTCTTTTTGTGATTGTTGAACCGCTGCAGTCATTTTTCAAACTCCTTATTCTATGTGATTATTATACTATAAATATAAAAAGAATATTAAACTCTGTTTCTTTGTTTTTTGGTGATTTTGCTTTAAAATCATAGTATGAAGGATTTAGCGGAATACAAAAACGAAATACATTCTTGTTCCAAATGTGGGCTATGCCAATCGGTTTGTCCAATATATGAAGTTACAAAAAATGATTGCTCCGTATCGCGCGGTATGTTTATCATGTTAAAAGGGCTGCTAAAAGGCGAATTGAAGATGTCAAAGAAATTAAACAAGTATCTCGATTTATGCTTAAAATGCGGTGCATGCACAAAGTTTTGTCCAAGCGGAATAGATATTGTAGATATTATAGCTTCTGCTAAAGCCGAATATTTTCAATCACACCCGATGGAAAAATTTATATCTTTTATCCAATCAAAATTAATCTTTGGATTAGGCGTAAATACATTGGGTTTATTCTCAAAAAATATAATAAGCCAAAAGTTTGATAAGAAAGTTATCTATTTTGGTGGATGCGGTGGTAATTTAAAAGGTAACAAGTCAGTTGTTGCAATACTTAATGCTTGCGGTATAGAAGTTGTTACTCCACAGTTTGGCTGCTGCGGAATTCCTTTTTATGTGCGCGGTGATAAAAATTCTTTTGAAAAAGCTAAGCAAAAATTTATCAATCTTTTAGATAAATGTGAAACGCGAGAAATTGTAACGACTTGTGCAAGCTGCGAAAAAACACTTAAAAACTATAATATTGATGGGCTGATAGTGAAAAATATTTTTGAATATATAAAAGAACATAACCTCAATTTGAAATTAAAGAAGAAAATCCGAGCAACATTCCACAAACCTTGTAATATAGATAATTACAGTGATATTGAGTGGATTTTGAATAATACTGAAAATTTAGAGTATATTCCTATGAAAAACTTTGATAAATGTTGTGGATTAAACGGAATTTTTAAATTATCAGACTATAAAATTTTATCAAAAATTCCAAAAGAGAAGCACGAAAATATAAGACAAACAAAAGCTAAAACAGTCCTTACATCTTGTCTTGGATGTGAAGCTGCGCTATTATTATACTCTTTTGGCAAATACAAAGTTTGTGATTTAACAGAATTTTTAGCAAAAAATATTACTCAATAGACCATATGGTCTATATGGGATTCTCCCAAATTTTAACCCCTTGATTGATGGCATGGGCATGCCAATCTTGTACACTAATATCAAGGGAGAGAGTATATTATTATGAAGAAAACGTTGTTATTTTTAGGAATGTTTATATCAGTATTGTCTGTTAACGCACAGGACAATGTATTGCAATCAATTGAAATTGTGCCGGTAAAAGACACATACAATATTGTTTTGGTATCAGATAAGGCTGTTGACGTTAAAAAGACAGTAAAAGCTCCAAACCAAATTACTTTGAATATGAAAGATATAAGAGCTTCTAAAACCCTAAATACAGTTTATAACAACGTATCTAATGTTGACACTGTTATGGTCGAACCTCAAGGCAATGGTATCAGCATATTTTTCCAAGCAGAAAATGCTCAAGGTGCAAGCGTTTCTTTTGATTCTTTAGCACCAGTTGTTCCTACAAAATCTCAAACCCAACAAGTTAAATTAAGTAACCCTATAGAAAGCTACGCTCCAATATACAAAGAAGATATGACAACTACTAAAACTTCTACTTTATTCAATAAGTTAAAAAATAGTTCTGCAGTAGATGGTATTAGAGAATCTGTAGACGAAGATACAGTTTCTGATACAGCAGGAAAAGCAGTTTCTTTCGGTTTGGTTGGTCTTCTAGCATTTGCAGTAATCAGATTATTCAAACGTAAAGAACCGGATATGAAAATTGGTCTTAGCCAAAGTTTGAACGAAAGAGAAATAGAAATGTACAGAGGTCAACAACCGGTTGCATCTTCTTATATTCCTGAAAAGCCTTTCACTACTGTTAACTATGGTTTGAATGCTTATCAAAGAGAAAATAGAAATCCTTATGAAACAGAAGCTCCTATTCATAATCCAAGATTAAGAAATTATGTTAATCCTGCTATGAATAACAATGCTGTTGCTCAAACAATGAGCCAGCCACAAAGACCTGCTATGCAAACAGCTGTAAAACCGGCAGTAAGAAAAAACACTACTCCAGTAAATACAGCACCTGTAAATCAAGGTAATCCAAATATTGATAATCTAAAATTCTTGGAATCTATGACAGCTATTTACGAAAAAAGCGGTCGTCACGATTTAGCTAGAGGTTTGAAGGCTAGTATCGCAAAAAATAATATATAATTAAGTTAACAAAGAATTTTAAATCGAATGTATGGGTCGGATTTTTAAATCCGACCCGTTTTGTTTA
>CABQIM010000045.1 GCA_902464375.1 uncultured bacterium
ATTTGCTAGTGTCAAAAAAACATTATACTTAAAAATAATTATTTTTTTACAAAATATTACAAAACATCAATTTTTTTAATGCAAATTACTTATTATATATATGAAGGTTTTTAATAATATTAGCTCAAACAATAATATTCAAAATGCGTATAGTGAACTTGTAAAAGTCTGTTTATCCAAAAGGGCTCCTATAAAAAAGGTTAAAACAGAATATTGGCTAACGAAAGATTTGTTTGTTAAAAATGGACAAGTTCAGGATTTTTATGACAAAACTTTAGAACTCAGCCAAAATGTCGAAGCTAAAGGAAATAAAAGTATTAGCAAACTTCTTATTAATGAATTATGTAAACTTAGTATGAACTTTAAGCTAAAAGAAAACCCAGAAAATTTGCTCCATAAAGCAATCAGAAATTATAAAGACAATAATGACGGTTTTCACGAACTTGCAAGAATTATTGATTTAGAAGAATTGTACCAACAAGGATTTAGCAGAAAAGACGTTTTTCGTGTATTAAGAATGAAAAAAGATTGCTGTAAGCGAATTCTGGCAAATTATGATGAAAATGTTAAAAACTTTGCAAGTATTAAAAGAGCTCCTACTTCTCGAGAAAGTGTACAAGCTCAACTTGCTTACACATACGCAAGAATCGGTGATATGCTCGCAAGAAAAAATCCAGTAGATGCAATAAGGGCATTTGAAAAATCCCAAAACTTAAATCTTGAACTCGGAAGAATTCGAGCTGCTGATTATGCATCACATACGATTGCAGATATAAAAGAGTCACTTAGAAGACGGTACTGGTAAATGCCATAAATATCAACCAACAAATAAAAAGACCGATTTTTTAAATCGGTCTTTTTTATATTATATTCTACACATAAGTTATTTGCGTAAAAAATCAGGAATTTGAATGTCTGAAAAATTAGACATTGTAGGAGCTTTTGGCTGTTGAGTATTGTTAAATGCTCCTGAGAAGAATTCAGCCGCACTGATTGAACGATTTTCTACTTTTTCTTCAATCGGCATTTGAGATTTTAATTCAAAACCTGTTGCAATAACTGTAATTTGAATTTCACCTTGAATATTATCATCAACGACAGCACCAATGATAACTCTTGCATCATCAAGAACCGCATCGTTAATAATATTTGTTGCATCGGTAACTTCGTGCAATGTCATATCAGGACCGCCTGTGATATTAACAATAACACCGGAAGCACCATTGATAGATGTTTCTAACAATTGAGAATTGATAGCAATCTTAGCAGCTTCAATTGCTCTGCCTTCACCTGTACCACGACCGATACCCATCAATGCAGAACCGGAAGCAGCCATTACACTCTTAACATCAGCAAAGTCAACGTTAATCAATCCAGGTATAGTAATGATGTCAGAAATACCTTGAACACCTCTTAGAAGAACTTCATCAACTACGATGAATGATTCTTGAAGAGATACTCTTCTATCTACAACATCTAACAATTTGTCGTTAGGAATAACAATTAGAGCATCTACAGATTCTCTCAATTTTTCCAAACCTTGTTGAGCTTGGTTTTGTCTTCTCTTACCTTCAAAAGAGAAAGGTTTTGTTACAACACCAATTGTTAAGATTCCCAAATCTTTAGCAATCTTAGCTACTACAGGAGCTGCACCGGTACCTGTTCCACCGCCCATGCCGGCAGTAACGAATACCATATCAGCGCCTTCAATAGCACTTGTAATTTCTTGTTGTGCTTCTTCAGCAGCCTTTTCACCAACTTGAGGTTCTCCACCGGCACCAAGACCGTTTGTTAATTTAGGTCCAAGTTGTATTTTATTCTTGCAAGTTGAATAATTCAATACTTGTAAATCTGTGTTCATTAACCAGAATTCTACACCTGTTAATCCTGACTTAATCATTCTGTTTACAGCGTTTCCGCCGCCACCACCAACACCAATAACCTTGATTTTTGCAGGGTTAATACCTGGGGCTGGTTGTTGTTCCATATTATCTGATGGTTGAATAGTTTCAACATCTTTTCTTCCAAAAATATCTGGTCCTAAATTGTCCACGATTATTCCTCTTTTTTCTACTTTATCTATACTATACCACTATACTAACATACTATTTTAAATAGAAGCAAATGTAAAGTTATTGAGGAGAAATTTAATATAAATTTACATGACAAAACCATGTCCCGACAATAGTTTTAGCCCCTTTTATATCAATTTGTTTGAGTGAATTATATATGTTAATTTTCTTCGTAACATTCCTTAATAAATTGGCTCAATAGCCGATATCGTATAAAATAAGCAAGGAAGGGTATTGCCTAAAAATCAGGTAAAAAAGATATAGCAGGGAATGGATTTTAAGACGATAAAAGCGCCGATATATTCGGGGATAGCTGTCATGTTGGTATTGTCGGCTGTTTTGTCTTGCAATCCTGTGTTCGCACAAACTGATTTTTCATTTTTTGAACCAATTTCAACAACTCCTGTTAAGTCTGTTAAACTTTTAAATCCACTTTACCTTGACACATCCAGAACAATAAAACCGACAATAAAAACTGTTACTCCGTACAACCCTTATGATGAAAACTCAACTCAAGAATCAGATTATTTTACATCTGAAATTAATGATTTGTCCCCTCCGGAAGAAATTTTAACTAAATCAGGCGAAACGCAAAGTGAAGATAGCAGGAAAAATTATCAAGCAGAAGAGCCTGAAAGTGAGTTTTTTGTTCCATCAAACAGTGTGGTAGAAAAAGAGATTATTGAGAATGAAAGTGTTGTAGAAAATAATGATGAAAATCTTTACTCCGCAGGTGTAAATTCTGAGGAGCAGCTGGATCTTAATGGCAAAATTATAAACCACATATATTTTGAAGGGCTGAAATGCATTGACTCTTCAACAGTTAGAAACCAAATAAAAACACAAGACGGTTCAATTTTTAATGAAGATTTGCTCCAAATGGATTTGCAGCGAATTTATGCTATTGGATTTTTTACAGAAAAAATGGCAATTGAGCCGGAATTAAATAAAGACGGAACTGTTAATCTTAAATTTGTTTTAGAAGAAAATATTCCGGTCAATGATGTTTCTATCGTTGGGAATACTGTTATATCTTCAATGGAGCTCCTTCCATTCATAACTCCATTGAAGAATTTACCCCAAAATATTTCCAAAATAAATGACGCAATTGATAAAATCAATGGATATTACCACAACAAAGGATATATATTAGCCAATGTTGATAATGTAGATGATAACGATGATGGTAATTTGATTTTCAGTATATCAGAAGGCGTGATTGACAAAATTCTGATTGAAGGAAACGAAAAAACTAAAGATTATGTTATTACACGAAACATTATGACTCAATCGGGAACGGTTTATAACGAAAATTACCTCAAAGATGACCTTGCGAGAGTTTATTCTACAAAAATATTTAAAGAGGTAAACCGGGAAATTTATCCGAGTGAAAACAATGAAGGTGAATACAACGTTAAAGTTATTGTGGATGAAGATACTTCTAACAGTGTATCTGTTGGCGGGGGTATTGATAACGGTTTGGGTGCATTCGGTTCTTTGACTATAAGCGAAAACAATTTCCTTGGCAGAGGACAAAGATTATCTGCGTCTGGAATCTTAGGTTCAGGTATACTTTTGAGTGATGCTTCTATCAAGAATCGCATGAATTACCAGCTTGAATTGAACTTTTTTGAACCATATTTCTTAAATGCAGATAATTCTCTTATGGGTAAAGTTTATTATAGAGATTTAGGCAGTTGGCAAGTACCGCTTGCAATAGAACGCCGTTTTGGTGTTAATGCCGGAGTTGAACATAAAGTTCATGGTACAAATTTATCAACGACTTTTAATGCCGGAATTGAACATATAAGTTTGAGCGAAGGCGACCATGACAAAATCGCTCAAATGTACGCTTTGAGGAATTTGAATATAGCTGATAGAGCCAAAGAACTTACCGGCGGATTTTTTATCAATTTAGCTCCTGGGTTTAAGTATAGTACTTTGGATTCGGAAGAAATGCCAAGAGATGGTATGATTGTGAATGCTAAATTTATTGAAGCTTTGAGTATGAGTAACTTTAAAAATACCAACGGACGCGTTGCAGGTGGAATTACAAAATACTTCCCTGTTTTAAAGAAATCAACCTTCTCACTATCTGCACGCGGTGGAGTGAAAGTACATGGAGATGAGATGCCGGAAGTTATGGCATTCCGTTTGGGCGGTCCTTATTCAATCAGAGGCTTTAGAATGAGTGGTGTTGGTACGGGTGATGCTTTTGTGATGGGTTCTGCAGAACTCGCGACTCCAATACCATTAGTTGACAGGTTGAAATGGGATTTCTTCCAAAAAATACGCCTAACGTTCTTTGTTGACGCTGGTAAAGTATTTGACCCAACAATTTCAAGCGTATTGTATGATAGACCAATGAGCGCAATTACAGCCGGTGTCGGATTAAAAGTTTACATTCCGGGGGTTGGTCCTGTGTCTGTTGATTACGGCATACCGATTACAAACCCTGGAAGTTATGGCTCAAAGGGCGGCTACTTTACTTTCGGTACCGGTGGTATGAGTGGTTACGGATGGTAATAGGTTATTGGTTCGTACCTGTAATAAGGAGAATAAAATGCGAAGATTTTTATATGTTTTATTGCTTTTAATAATATGCGCACCTGTTTTTGCTGGTGGTGTAGGTTATGTAAATTATGATAAAGTTGTTGAAAATTATCAGTATGCAAAAACCAGTTTGAGAGAAATAGAAACAAAAAATAATGAAATCCGACAATTTTTAATGAAAAAAGAAGAAGAATTTAATAAAATAGAATCTGCTGTTCAGAAAAAGAAGTTTGAAGATACCGTGAGAGTGGAATTAAAAGCTAAGGAAGACGCGTTTAATTTGTTTAGAGAAAAACGCGAAGAACAGGTTTATACACGAATTCATGCTGTAACGGAGAAAATTCGTCTTGAAAAGGGGTTGGATGCGATTTTAGATGCAAGAAGTGTATTCTCCGGCGGTATTGATATTACGAATGATTTAATCCAAAAGCTTAATGGAAATTAGAGTTTGGTTAATAGTGCATAGGATGTACCATACAATTCTTCTACCTCACCCTAACCCTGTCTTGGATTATTCGGGGTGTCGGCGGAGTAACGTCCGACCTCCACCTTACGGACTTACGTCCTACCGAAAATCCGCTCTCCTGCTAGGAGAAGGAACGCGCCCTACTTGTAGTCCTACCAATGAGGCGGAGCTGGTAGTTTTGTAAAACAATCCGGTAATCACGACTAAACAGCCGACCTAATGTCTACGTGTGGGGAAAATTTTTACATTAATCTTGTAATTTCACTTTGAGGCGGAGCTGGTAGTCATTAAGCAATCCGGTAATTACGACCAAACAGCCGACCTAATGTCTACGTGTGGGGAAAATTTTTACATTAATCTTGTAATTTCACTTTGAGGCGGAGCTAGTAGTCATTAAGCAATCCGGTAATCACAACCAAACAGCCGACAGTTGTGTCTACATACGTAGTATCGAAAATGGGATGCTTTGTTGGGCATCCCATTGCTATTATATTTAGGCTACATTCCGAAACTTTTTGTATAAGATTTATTGATTATATTAGTTAAGACCTAATTGATTTCTATAAAAACCGTTGCTTGCGATTTTTTGTTCTACTAAGTTGTTACCGTTAGAAGAAGCTAAGTAAAGACCGCTTAATTTGTCTAATCTTCTTGTTAGTCTGCTATCTGGGTAAGCTTTTGATGCTACTTTAACTCTGTTCCAGCAAGAAGCTTCTTTTTGAGTTGCAAGTGTTTCTTCTTCAAGGTTTGCTGTGTATCTTGTGTGGTAGCTTTCGTGAGCGATTAAACAAGCGATTTGTTCAGCAGGAGCGTTTCTGTATGCAGAATTAATCATGATGATTCTTGTACCATAATTGTTGTATGTACTAACTGCGAATGCGTTTCTTGCGTTAGATACCATTGATAAATCATCAAACTTGATTCTCATACCATATCTTTGAAGATTTCTGAATACATCATTTTCACCTGCTTGTTCAAGAACTCTTAAAGCTGCAACAACTTTTGTGTCATTTGAAAAATCTGTTACTCTGTAAGCGAATGCTTGACCTACACTGAAAAATAAGAATGCAAATAAAACTAATACGACTTTTTTCATCACTTAAACTCCTAATCAACTAATTTTCTTATGTGAGTGTTATCGGCAATTTTTCGTGAATCTTGAGGGGAAGGATGACTTTTGTTAACAAATGTTCACAAAAGTATCATTTTTCAGGTAGAAATATGGCTGAAATCCGCTTATAGTCTATAAGGTTATTCCTAAATTAAAGTTTTAAGATATAATAAGAGAGTGAAAACTACATGAAGGTTATTTTACATTTCTTAATATTGGAGGATTTAATGAATAAAAAAATATGGGCAAAAGCAGGAATAACATTGGCTGGAGTGCTTGGTGCAACTTATATTACTTTTTTAACAGCTCCACTTTTTGTTAATCCTATTGTTAATAAATATGTTCCGGAAATTACTAAAAGCATAAAAGACATGACGGGATTAAATTCTAATCTGGAAGAAGTCACACTTGTTACTACTCCAAAACTTACAGCGGGTTTGAGAGTTAAAAAATTCGAACTCCTTGAACCTAATAATAACAAAATCCTTACAGCTGATAATTTTAGAGTAAAGATGTCATTGATTCCGATTTTTGCTAAGAAAATTGAGATTGACGCTGTTCAATTAGACAACTTGAGTGCAAATATTTTGATTAATAATGATGGAAGTTTTGCAGTTGAAAAATATTTCCCTCAAAGTAGTGAAACAGAAGAAGCTGAACCTATGCAAGCTTTGCCTTTTGGGCTAAAACTTTCGAATCATTTACCTAATATAACAGTTGGGGCTTATGATGTAACTTTAACAGATGAAATTGATAAGTATGTAGTTAATGGTAACAAAACAGAGATTTCTGATTTCATTCTGAATAAAAGTGTTAAGGTTAAAGCTTCCGGTAACGCGGTTTTGAAAGGTAGAGAACAATTTAGTTATAATGTTAAAGTTTTAAATAAAATCATGCCGGATATGGAGTTAAATGACTTAGTTTTTAACCCGACAAAGGATGACGACAACACTCAAAAAGCAGATGTAAAAGTCGATATTATAAGCATTTTAAAGGGGATTTATGCTAATAATTTGACCGCGAAAGCTGATGCGGATTTGGTTATTACAAATGATGGCATAAAAGGTTATGCGGATTTAAGCAATTTGTCTGTTATAAATCTTCCGAAGAGTAATATGAAATTAAAGTTCAAAGACAAAAAAATTGATATTGATTCTAATATTTATACTGCTGCGAATGAAAGTTCTAAACTTAACGGAACTGTTCAAACAGGTAAAAATACTAATATTGATATCAATTTGAAATCAAAAGTTGAAATTGCAAATATTTTGAAAATTGTTAAAGATATTGCTTTAATTTTTGATATCAAAGATTTGCAGACATTGAGTGCAAACGGCAAATTGGATGCTGATTTCAATATTAAATCTGATTTAAAAACGGTTAAATCTAACGGATATTTGAAAGTTCCAAATGCAGATGTGTATTATGGCTTGTATAAAATCGGTGTTGATAAAATTAATGCGGATGTAAGTTTAGCTAACAATAATATTGATATTAAAAATATCGGTTTTACAATTCTGAATCAACCGCTAAAATTGTATGGTACAGTGACTTCTGACGCTGTGAGTGATTTGCATTTGACTGCAAGCAATCTAAGTTTAAAAGGGCTTCTTGTTGCAGCAGGTCAAGCAGCTTTGATGAAGGATAATCAAGTAAGTTCCGGTACTATTTCTATGAAAGCGGATATTCAGGGCAAATTAGATAAGATTAATCCTGTTATCAATCTTAATATGAATAATATTAATATTAAAAATGTACCGGCTTCAACTTCTGTTATTGCACCGGCTACTGCATTAAATATAACTTCTGATGGTAAAACTTTTGGCGGTCAGGCTAAGTGTTCTAATGTAAAAATAATTAATCCGGCTGCAAAAGTATCTATACCTAGTGTTAATGCGCAGATTAAAGAAAACGAAATTGTGATTTCACAAACACCGGTGACGATTGAAAAAATCAAGACAACTGTTTCCGGAAAAATTACAAATTATTTAACTGAAAAAATCGGCTTGAATTTTGTAACGACCGGTGATATTAAATCCACTTTAGCAGGTGACGTTAATATTGCTAAACAAACTCTAAATTTGACTTATGCAACAAATGAATTGTCTACAATTATTATTCCTATGTTTGATAAATCAAAAATGTCATTTACAGGAAATATTAAGATAATTGATAGCATGCTTAATCCTGTATTAAAAGGCAGCATAAATATTCCTTCGCTTAATATTCCGGAAGTTCCTGTAAGTATGACAAATACTGATATCAAATTGGACGGACATATTTTGAAAGGCAATGGTAGTGTCCAAAAACTCACATCCGGCGGAATTGTTGCAGAAAATCTTACCGGAGATTTTTCTTTAAAAGGTGATAATTTCTATTTGAATAATGTTAAAGGAAACGCTTTTAATGGCAAAGTTGGCGGAAATATTGTTTATAATATTTCTAACGCTAAAACCGGAGTTGAATTTTCCGGCAGCGGACTAAATGCTGAAAGAGCAATTTATGGTGCAGTTGGAATTAAAAACGCACTTTCAGGAACATTGGGCTTTGATACAAAATTATCACTAATAGCTGCAGATTATAACGAAATGATGAAATCACTCAAAGGGAATTTGAGCTTTAATATCAAGAACGGTTCTTTTGGTGAAGTTGGTCGTTTGGATAAATATTTGCAAGCAAACAATATTATGACAAATGTTCTTTTGAAATCAACAACGACTTCCATAATCAATAGTATCGCGGTTATGGATACAGCAAAGTTTGATTATTTAGATGGGAAAATGACTTTCAAAAACGGTTGGGCAGATATACACCCAATGAAAAGCTCAGGTAAACTTTTGGCATACTATATAACAGGAAAATACAACCTCTTGAATGGCACAACAAATGTTGTTGTACTTGGTAGAATGGACGCTCAGCTTGTAGCAAAATTAGGACCATTAGGACAGCTTTCTGCCAACAAATTGCTTTCTTATATTCCAAAATTTGGAACAGCGACGGCTAAGATTGTTGAAGCTTTAACTACTAATCCAAAAGGTGAAAATACAAGTGCAATTCCGGCTTTAACAAGCGGAAGTACAAGTTATGAAGATTTTAAAGTCGTATTTAATGGCGGATTAGAAAGCAAAAGTGCGGTTAAGTCTTTCAAGTGGCTTACAACCGTTGATGTGAGTGCTATTGAAAATAAAACACTTAAAGATTCTGTAAAAGATATCAAATCTTCTGTTGGAAAAGATGTAACAAATACAGTTAATTCAACTGTTAATTCTGTCAAAGATGTTGTGACAACATCCAAAGAACAATGGAATGCTACAAAAGAAGATTGGAATGCCACAAAAGACCAGTTCAAGAACAGTGCAGAAGAAATTAAAAACTTGTTCAAGAAAAAAGAAACAACTCCGGTCGAATCTACCGCACCTGCAGCTAGTACGGCAGTAGAAAATGCTGTGACAGAAAGTTCGGCAGCAGAATAAGTTGAAATTGCTATATTGATGTGCAGATATCATATTAATTAAAAAGGATGTTCATTTTATTTTTGAACATCCTTTTTAGTTAAATTATTTAATTTTAAACAATTCTAGTTATTTTCTTCTCCCGGAACACCAAGAGAGATTCTCTTGTCTTTTGGATTAAATTTGATAATCTGTGTATCAACTTTATCACCGGCATTAAGAATACAATTATTTTTATTCTGATATGCTGTAAGAGAAGATTGTGGAAGTAATGCTTCAACCCCTGGGAGAACTTCTACAAATGCTCCGAATGGTTTGATTCTGGTAATTACACCTTCTTTAATATCGCCTTCTTTTAACTCTTCTTCTGCTTTAATCCAAGGATCAGGCTCAGTATTTTTCAAGCTCAAACTAATTCTCTGTTTTGCGTGGTCTATGTCAATAATTTCAACATTGATTTCTTGACCAACCTTCAATAAATCTGTAGGATGTTCAACCCATTTCCAAGAAATTTGAGAAAGTGGAAGTAAGCAGTCAACACCACCAACATTTACAAATGCTCCAAAATCAGTTATGCGAACAACTTCACCTTTTACAATCTGACCAACTTCAACCTGCGCAAATACATTTTTGCGTGTTTCTGCCATATTTGTTTCAAATACTTTTTTGTTGGACAAAATAAGATTATTTTGAGATTTATCCAAAGATAAAATCTTAACTTCTATCTTATCTCCAGGGTTGCAAATTGTTTCTCTTGCGCATAATTGACCTTGCGGGATAAAACCTTGAACTCCTGAAACATCAACAACAACACCGCCTTTAACCATTTGTGATACAATAACAGCGATTGTTTCATCTGCTTCTTTGATTTTTTCAAGTTCAGCCCAAGTATGTGCAAGATGAACTTTTTTGTAAGATAGAGTAAATTTACCGTTTTCATCGCAATCTTGTGTAATCAAAAATTCATATTCTGTATTCAAATCCAAAACATCTTGAACTTTTGCTTTTCTATCTGATGAAACTTCATAAGATGGGACAAATGCTGTACATTTTGAGCCAATATCAACAATCGCTCCATCAGCTTCATAAGCACACACAACTCCCTTTACTATATCACCTCTTTTAAATTTGTAATCATATTTAGCAAGAAGTGCTTCAAAATCACAATCTGAATACTTTTCAACCATGCGTATTCTCCTTTTTTATAATAAACACGCAGTTATTATAGCATACTTAGCTGATAAGAGCAATAGGCTCCAGAATTTCAAGAATTTATGTTACTCAAAATTTGATAATTTTGCTTTACTAAAACTATCTATCAAAAAGTAGGTCAGGCATTGCCTGATAATAATGATATTGGTTATTTAAAGTTATAAAAATACTTTTTCGCATTTCAGAAATTTGCCATCAAATTTTGCAATTGCAGCAAGTTTTTCATTGTCCATTAAAGTTACAAATTCATCAATCTCAAATGCTTGGCTTGGTGTAATTGCATTTCCGTTAGAAATTTTCCTTTTTTCTTCTTCATTCAAATTATAAGCAGCAAAATTTAATTTTTCTGTAGGGTAAATTAGCTTATTTAAAACAATTTCCGGCGAATTCAAATCTTCCAGTTTTATAGAATCCTCTACATAAAAGTCACCTGCTTTTATTCTCACAAGCTTAATTAAGTGTCCAAATGTTCCAAGTTTTTCACCTAAATCATTAGCAATTGAGCGGATGTAAGTACCTTTTGAGCAAACAATTTTAATTTCGGCTTGTTGAGCAGCTTGATTGAAATTCACGAGTTCCAGTTCAAAAATGGTGACTTTTCTTGGTTCAATTTTGACTTCCTGCCCAGCTCTGGCGTATTCGTATAATTTTTTGCCGTTAACTTTTATTGCAGAATAAATTGGAGGTAATTGTTCAATTTCTCCACGGAAAAACTTCAAATTTTCTTCCAAATCTTCTTGAGTAACAATTTTGTCAGAAGTTTTGACAACTTCACCTTCGGTATCGTAAGTTGTGGTAGAACTTCCAAATTGAATTGTTCCAATATAAGCTTTTTCGTCATTAAGATATTCAATTAACCGAGTAGCTTTTCCTATGCAAATAGGCAAAACTCCTTCTGCAAATGGGTCTAGTGTTCCGGTATGACCGATTTGTTTAATTTTGGTGATGCGTCTTACAATAGCAACAACATCATGTGATGTTTTGCCGGTGGGTTTGTATACATTCAAAAAACCGAACATATTTATTTTATCTCACCGCTTGAAATCTTGTTAATCAAATCAAGTACTCGAGAACCTTGTTCAAGTCCGTCTGAATAAATGAATTTGATTTCAGGAGTAACTCGTAATCTAATGCGTTTGCCGATTTCATAACGAACTTTGCCGGTATTTTTTTCAATAATTTCTTTGTCTTTTGCAACTTGTTCTTCTGAACCTAAGACGCTATAGTAAACTTTTGCATAAGAATTATCGTGAGAAACTTCAACATCCACAATTGATAAAACGCCTTCAATTCCTCTGACTTCTTTTCTGATAATATCAGAGATATCGCGCATTAATTCTTTCCTAACTCGTTCATTTCTTAAAGACATTGTTTTTCTCCTTTGTAATTCTAATACCTGTATTATAACATGAAAAAATAACCCCCACTTGACTAAAATTCATGTTTTGTATAGCATGAGGTCATCATAAGTAGAATAAGCTGAAAAGGGAATAAAAAAATGAGACGTACACTAGAAGGAACAAAAATTAAAAGACAGCACGTAAGCGGTTTCCGTGCAAGAATGGCTACTCCGGGTGGTCAAGAAGTTTTAAACAGAAGACGTGCTAAAGGCAGACATCAAATAGCAATTTCAGGCAGCAAACGTGCTTAGTCTGAATAAGTAAGTTTAATTTGATTAAAAAAGACTGGTTATATTACCAGTCTTTTTTGCGTTAAATAAAGTTAATATAAAAAGTAAATATATTATACGTACTATTCACTTTTCACCACTCACTATTCACTCGTATCACAACTTTTTAACAATTTCTTCCAAGCAAATTTTTACGTGTGCATAATTTAAGCCACCCTGCATATAAGCTACATATGGTGCACGCATAGGACCATCTGCTGAAAGCTCTATTGTTGAACCTTCAATAAATGTTCCGCCTGCCATAATAACTTGATCTTCATACCCGGGAATATATTCCGGAATAGGTGTTACATAGCCGTTAACAGGAGACAAAGATTGGATAGTTCTACAAAATTCTTCCAAATGTTCAGGCTTGCCGAAGATTATGTTTTGTATAATATCTGTTCTTTTTTCGTCGTGTCTTGGGCTGGAATTAAATCCGATATCTTCAAAAACTTTTGCTGCTAAAATAGCGCCTTTTACTGCTTCTGAAACGATTGATGGTGCCATAAACAGACCTTGGAAAATTAGTCTGTGTTGGTTAAACATTGCTCCGCCTTCTGAACCGATTCCTGGGGCTGTCAGTCTATTTGCGGCACGTTCGACAAGTAATTCTTTACCTGCGATATAACCACCGGCTTCTACAATTCCTCCCCCAGGGTTTTTAATCAAAGAACCTGCCATCAAGTCTGCCCCAACTTCTAAAGGCTCTTTATCATCTACAAATTCACCGTAACAGTTATCGACAAAGCAGATACAATCAGGATTTTTGGATTTTACAATCTTACAAATTTTTTCAATCGTTTCCATAGAAAGTGATTTTCTTGTTGAATATCCTTTAGAACGTTGAATTAAAACCATGGTAGTTGTGTTATCAATCATTTTTTCCAATGTATCAAAATCGATGTCAGTGTTATTTATTAGAGGAACTTCGTCATAAAGAACTCCGTTACCAATTAAAGAAGAACGTTTTGTTTCTTCATCCCCAGCTGTTCCAATAACTTCCTGCATGGTATCATAAGGTGCACCGGCAACAGAAAGTAATTTATCACCGTGTCTTAGGTTGCCAAACAGTGCACAAGCAAGAGTGTGTGTACCGGATGCAAAATGGATTCTTACTAATGCTTTTTCTGCACAAAATACTTGCGCAAAAACTTTATCCAAAACTTCTCTGCCCAAGTCATCGTGACCGTATCCGGAAACTGTATAAAAATGCTCCGGTGCAACTTTGTTATCAAAAAAAGCTTTCAAAACTTTTCTTTGGTTATAATCTCTTATCTCATTAACTCGTTCAAATTCTTTTTCTAACGCTTTTTCGGCTAATTTAAAATCATAATTCATAATATACTTCCTTTTTGGTTTAATTATAGAATAAAGCGGTTTTTAAATCAAAGTAGCGTTAATAGTCCTACAAATACCGGATTGACTGATTGTTGAATTGGATGTTTAATTACATTATGCTTATAAGTTTAATTGAAAAAATAAATAGTATAAACGAATTTTTATTTGCTCCAATTGATAATATTGTAGAAAAATTACCTTTTGCGGATTGGGCAGTAGATGCAATATGCGACAGTATTCATC
>CABQIM010000046.1 GCA_902464375.1 uncultured bacterium
TTGTTATATGCTTCAAAAATTTCTTAACAATATTTTAATGGGATTCCTAAATAATCAGATAATATAACTCTCAAATCACTTTCTGCAATTTCAATATCCAACATCAACTTAAGAATATTTAAACTTGCTTTTACAAGCGGATTATCTATAAGTTTTTCACTCCCTGATAAAAACAGAAGATTACAAACGGATTTAAGATTTTCTTCCAACGTAAACTTAAGCATGTTATCTTGAAGCGGAGTTATTATAACAATATCTTTTGGTTTTACATTTTTTTTGAATAAGTTTTGTATCTTTTCAATCGTGTAATCCAATATTTCTGCACGTTTAGAAAGAGAGGTTAATGTAAAATTTTCCAATCTTTCATGCTTATTTTCTAATATATTAGAAAAAATAATTTCGCCTTGAGTGAAAGTATCTTCTCCCGATTGAACATCCTCTCCGAATAAGTGTACCAACTTACACTCAATAGACGTATCTGCACTCAAATAACCACATCTGCTTGAACCTAAAGAATCAAAACAAATTAGCCAATCTTTTAATTGTGGCTTCAAATGAGCAATAAAATCAAAACAAACCGGTGTCATTTCATCAGCATCATCAACAAGGAGATATTTAATATTTTTAAAATAATCTGTATGTTGATAGACATGATTAAAGATTAAAGTCTGCCTCAAATAGTCTAAGCTACGAGTTTTTAGAGTTGAAGATAAAAGTTTTTTTATGATTAATTCTGCATCATCAGCAAAAGATTCTTTCAAAATTTTTGAACGTTCTTTTACATCTTCATTCGTCAAATGGTTTTGTACGATTAGCGAATATCTTCTAAAGATTTGGTGCAAAAGTGATTTCTTTGAATTATATCCTTTTACTTCAACTTGTTTTAATATATCTTTAAGCAGAAATTGTGAAACCTCCAATCCAACAAGGTTTGGGAGTATAAAATGTTTATCTGTCGGAATAGAATTTTCGATAAAACACCAATTCTCAACAAGTGTATTATATACAATTGAAAAGAAAGAATGTATGTTTAATTTTTCTGTTGCGTCAAAATCTATTTTATTGAATATTAAATCAGAAACATGTTTTTTTACGGTTGAATTTTGCACAAGAACCAGTATCTCTGATGGTTTTACTCCTTCAGAAATAAGATTTGCATATTTATCGACTAAAAAATTAGTTCGAAAATCGACTTTAATAAAATTTAATAACATACTCCTTATGTACTATTTTATCACAAACAATGTTCAAACCTATTGCAAAATAAGAAAATTTTTAATACAATAGTTGGGTAAGTTTTTTACAGTAACACTATTTAAGAAGGAGATTAAAATGGCAAAAGTTAAAGAAGAAAGAAAAGGTATCCAAGAACAAATTATTGAATCTGCTGGTCAAATTTACAACTACCTTTCAAACAAAGGTGAAGTATCTATCAATAAAATGAAAAAAGACCTTAGCTTAAATGAAAACTTTGCTGAAATGGGTTTAGGCTGGTTATCAAGAGAAGATAAATTAGAATACACTCAAAAAGCTAAATCAGTAACTGTTAAATTAAGATAGTTCGATTTAACTGAATAAGTTTAAAAAGAGGATAGCGAAAGTTATCCTCTTTTTTTATCATACATATATTAAAACTATCTTACAACGATGTTAGATATTCACTTACTGCATCTGGAACAAAAGCACTAATATCACCTTTATTTACTAAAATTTCTCTAACTGCAGATGATGAAATAAAGTTATATTCAGGCTTAGTTATTAAAAAAACAGTTTTAATATCTTTATACAATGCACTGTTTGTTTGTGACAATTGCATTTCATATTCAAAATCGAAAGATGTCCTCAAACCTCTTAGTAAAACAGATGCGTTGCGTTTTTTCGCGTATTCTACCGTAAGTCCTTGAAACGAATCGACTTCCACATTAGGAATATCTTTTACACTTTCTTCTATTAATTTTGTTCTAATATCAATTGGTAGAAAGCCTTTTTTGTTAATATTATAAGATACTGCGATAATAACTTTATCAAAGATTTCTGCGCCACTTTTTAAAATATCGATATGTCCATTTGTAATCGGGTCAAAACTCCCCGGATAAATTGCTATTGTCATAATTTCACCTATTTTTTCTGATTATATCATGAGGATTTTATTTGTGCTAAGATATACGTATATTGTTTAAAGAACGAGGGAGATTATATGTCAATTATCATAATGATTTTATTGTTAAGTTTACTAATCCTTGTACACGAAGCCGGACACTTTTTCGCAGCAAGAGCATTTGGTATAAAAGTTGATAAGTTCGGATTCGGGCTTCCAGTTGGACCAACTTTATTCAAAAAACAAGTTGGTGACGTGGAAGTTTTAGTTCATGCATTTTTATTAGGCGGTTATGTTTCATTCCCTGATGATGACAAAGATTGCGAACTCCCAAAAGATTCTCCTGAAAGATTTATGAACAAACCTGTTTGGCAAAGAGCTATTGTTGTTTCAGCAGGTGTAATTGCAAATGTAATTTGCGCTATTGCACTTGTGATTGTAGTTGCGATAGTTTCTCATAAACTTCCTTCCGGAAATTATGAAATTTACGCAGGCGAAATAAGTGCGCCTAAGGGTGCAAGTATTTTAACATCCGGTTTAAAACAAGGTGATAGAATTCTAAAAGCTAACGGATGTGATATAAATAATGCTTATTCCCTTATAACTATTGTTAAAAATAGTGCTAAAAATAACGGAATTGTTTCAATTCAAACAGTCGACGAAAATTTTAGCAGATTAAAAGATTTGAACCCAGGGCTATCCCAAGATGAAATCATGCCGGAAGGTATTGCTATAAGATTGCCTCAAGAACTTTCTAAAGATGTAATTACGATGGATAAATACGCACTAAAAGGTGCTAAGTATTTTAAACGTGAAAACAGTATCACATTGGATGAAAATATAAAAACTTTAGAGAAAGATTTGAGCGGAAAAACAGTATACACTTCTGATGGCAAATATACAATGTATGATGTTGCAAAAGCTTTGTCTAATGGGGTTCATCCGATTAACCTTACTGTTGTAAGAAATGACGAAATTATTGATTTGAAGCCGATTTATCCGGATGAAAAAGGAATTATTGGAATTGGATTAAGTGCTAAACAAACTATGATTGATACAAATACTCCAACCTCAATTGTAAAAGAAAGCTGTACATATCTTTGGGATAACACATACATGATGATGTATTCTCTAGGACAATTATTCACTGGAAACATTCCTCTAAAAGATATGCATGGTGTTGTTGCTATTACCAAAATTGGTGGTGATATGATTGATAAGAGCGGAAAATCTTCCGGAATATTATTAGCAGCTTTAATTTCTATGAACCTTGCTATTCTTAATATCTTGCCAATTCCGGCATTGGATGGCGGACATTTGATGTTTTTGATTATAGAAAAAATTATGGGAAAACCTCTTAATGAAAAAGTTATTGAGATTATTTCTACAGTCTTTTTCTCATTGTTGATCATATTAATGATTTTTGTTGTATTCAATGATATTACATTATTAATCAGAAAATAAAAGTGAGGAGTTATTTATGAAAATATTATTTGCTGCTGCAGAAGTTTCACCATTTTCAAAAGCGGGAGGACTTTCTGATGTTGTAGGAAGTTTACCCAAAGCATTGGAAAAAGATGCAGAAATCGCTATTTTTACACCGCTACACGGATGTATTGATAGAGAAAAATGGGGAATAAAAGAACTAGAAAATTCTGAAATGTGGATAACTTTTGGTTCTTCTCCTCAAAAGTTTAAACTTCATATGACAAAGCTTCCGGATACAGATATAAATGTGTTTTTTGTGCAAAATGACTGGTATTTTTCTTGCTTTAAAGAAGTTTATCCAAGATGGCTAGACCCAAGATATGAACACGAAAGATATATTGCTTTTTCTCTTGCAACATTAGAATATGCAAAACAATTGAACTTTAGAGCTGATATTATTCATTCTAATGATTGGCATACTGCAATGATTCCTCTGTATATAAAAGCAAATTACAAGTTTGATGAATTCTGGTCAAAGACAAAAAATGTTTTCGAAATTCATAACCTAGCATATCAAGGAGTTTGGTTTGAAGACATTCTTGATTTTGCAAACATGAGAAAAGATATTGTATTTAATGAATGGGGATGCGAACATTACGGCCGTGTTAATTGGATGAAAGGTGCGATTAATTATTCAGACAGAGTTGTTGCGGTTTCTCCAAATTATGCAAAAGAAATACTAACACAAGAATATGGTGAAGGTATGGACTACACTCTTAGAGGTCATACTGATAAACTTCTTGGAATTGTTAACGGTATAGATTATACCGTTTTTAATCCAAAAACTGATAAAACTTTAGTTAAAAATTATGATAAAAATTCCTTAGAAAATAAAGAAGAATGCAAAAAGAAAATATTGGAAACATTTGGGCTAAGATATAATCCCGATAGACCTCTAATCGCTTTGATATCAAGACTTGTGGATCAAAAAGGTTTGGATTTAATAAGACAAGTAGAAAATGATTTGAAGAATTTGGAAGCTGATTTTATTTTCTTGGGTTCCGGTGACAAGTCTTACGAAAATCTATTTATTTGGCTGTCTAATAATACACCAAATATCAGAACATATGTAGGTTATAGAGGAGATTTGGCAAACCAAATTTATGCAGGAAGTGACTTCTTCTTGATGCCGTCTAAATTTGAACCTTGTGGTTTATCGCAACTGATTGCTATGCGTTTTGGCTCTCTTCCAATTGTTAGAGCAACTGGTGGGCTGGAAGATACTGTAACCGGATATCCGCTTGATAATTCAAACGGCTTTAAATTCTGGGGTTATGATGGTCAAGCAATGAAAGATGCAATTTTAACCGCAATGTATGTATATAAAGACAAATACACATTTAATGCAATGCGAAATTCTGCAATGTCAGCAGATTTTAGTTGGAAAGAAAGTGCTAAAAAGTATTTAGATATGTACAAATCTTTGGTCTAATATTGAAAAACAGAAAAAATATAGTATAATAAAAACATAGAGTGGTAGTTGTCCAAGCTACCGACAACTCTTATCGAAAGCTAAGCGGTTCTAGTCATTAATGATTAGAACCGTTTTTTAATATGTATAAAATCAAGAGGATTTATAATATCCATTTACAACCGACTTTTTAGTTTTATAATGGACTTAAGAGAAGGAGTCTTTAAATGAAAAAGAATTTAATTTTTTTAGGACCACCAGCTTGTGGTAAAGGTACTCAAACTAATAGATTGGCAGAATACTTAGGTTTTCCGCATGTTGATACTGGTTCTTTATTGAGAGCAGAAATTGCTAACAATTCAGAAGAAGGTAGGATTGCTAAATCTTTTATAGATAAAGGTCAACTTGTACCTGCAGAATTAGTAGGCAAAATCATTGCTAAAAAATTGGCTGGTGATGATTGCAAAAATGGTTATGTTCTTGATGGTTATCCAAGAAGTTTGGAACAAGCAGAAATGTTAGAAAAAATTAATGCAGAAGTAGATGCAGGTAAAGAAACAACTTTCAAAGCTATCTATTTTGACATTGATACTCAAATTCTTATTGAAAGAATTATTTATCGTCAATCTTGTCCAAAATGTGGTGAAATTTTTAACAAAAAATTTAAGCCTGCAAAAGTTGATGGCAAGTGCGATAAATGTGGTGCTGATTTAAAAACAAGAGCGGATGATAATGAAGAAACTGCAAAAGCTCGTTTTGATACATACTTTAGAGAAACAGCTCCGCTTGTAAAATTCTATGAAGACAAAGGTGTACTTTATAAAATTGATGCAAATGGTTCTATCGACGAGGTTTGGGAAAGACTTCTTAAGGTAATAGAAGCATAATTAAAAATTTGATAATTAGTTAGGTGGAGAGGCTATTGTTTCTCCACCTTTTTAATTTAACAATAAAAATGGTGCTTTTTATGCACCATTTTTTGTTATTATTGATAATTATTTTATTAAAAATACTTATCCAAGTAATGCTTCGTTAATAGCTTTAGCGGCTTTTTTACCGGCACCCATTGCGTTGATTGCATTTGAAGTTCCAACCGGAGCAACATCACCACCAGCAAAAATTCTAGGAATTGAAGTTTCTCTTGTTTCAGAATCAACAGAGAAATAACCTTTAGGGTCTAGTTCAAAGATAATTCCATCTTGTTGTGCAGATTTCTGAATAATAGGATTTGGTCCGGTTCCGAGTGCAACAATTACAGAATCAACATCCAAATCAACGTATCTTCCTGTGCCAACCGGTCTGCGTCTTCCGGATTCGTCTGGTTCACCAAGTTCCATTACTTCAAATTTCATCCCGTTTACATAACCATCTTTGTCATAAATTTCGACAGGAGCATGTAAGAATACAAAGCTTACGCCTTCTTCTTTTGCGTGACGAATTTCTTCCAATCTTGCAGGAAGTTCTGCTTCTGTTCTTCTATAAACAATATAAACTTTTTCGAATCCAACTCTTACAGCTGTTCTAGCTGCGTCCATTGCAACGTTACCGCCACCGATTACTGCAACAGATTTTCCAACTCTTAACGGAGTCGCAGAGTTTTCTTCGTTTGCATGCATCAAGTTTACTCTTGTTAAAAATTCATTTGCAGAATAAACTCCGTTTAGATTTTCACCTTTAATATTCATCATTTTAGGAAGTCCGGCTCCGGAGCAAATAAATATTGCATCAAACCCGTCTTCTTGTAATTCTTTAAGTGTTATGGATTTGCCAACTACAACGTTCTTTTCAAATTTAACTCCCATATCTTTTAGTGATTTAATTTCTCTATCAAGAACCGTTCTAGGAAGTCTGAATGGTGGAATGCCGTATCTCAATACTCCGCCAAATTCGTGGAGAGCTTCAAAAATCGTTACTTCATGACCGGCTTTTCTTAAATCAGATGCTGCAGTCATGCCGGCACAACCTGAACCAATTACGGCAACTTTTTTGCCGGATGGAACGATTTCTACAGATTTAGCAGCAGTGTTATCACCCACGTATCTTTCTAATGCACCGATAGCAATAGCTTCGCCTTTTATTCCAAGGATGCATTGACCTTCACATTGTCTTTCTTGCGGACATATTCTTCCGCAAACAGATGGAAGCATGCTTGTTTGTCTGATGATTTCACCGGCTTCTTCTAGGTTGTCTTCTTTCAAAGCTTTTATAAAGTCAGGTATATGAATATTAACAGGGCATCCTTTTACGCATCTTGGATTTTTGCAACTCAAACAACGAGAAGCTTCTGCTTTAACTTGTTCTGCGGTCAGATTCTCTTCTACCGGCAAAAAATTGTGTCTACGTTCAACTTTATCCTGTTCTTTTGGTCTTTGTCTATTCATATAAAACTCTCCTTATGCACTTGATAGTATAGCAAAAAAATGTAAAGAGGTAAATAGAGGATAAGATGCTTAAAAGCTTTTAGGCTTAGGTTTATAATTATTACAAGATAAAATTTTTTGTGTTATAATGAATTGTATGAAAAATATTATTTTTATCTTTGGAACACGTCCGGAAATTATTAAACTTGCACCTGTGATATTGGAAATGAAAAAATATCCGCAAGATTATAACGTTATTATTTGTAATACAGAACAGCAGAAACAATTGTCAAATCAGACTCTTGCTTATTTTGGTTTGAAAGCTGATATTAATCTTGATTGCATGAGAGAAAATCAGTCTTTATCTTCTGTTCAGGCAAGAATTCTAACATCTTTAGACAAGGTATTTTCAGAAAGAGAAATTGATGCAACAATTGTTCAAGGCGATACAATGACTGTTTTGTGTGGAGCTTTAACAAGCTTTTATCATAAAATACCTGTATTTCACGTAGAAGCAGGACTTCGTTCTTATGACATATATGAACCATTTCCGGAAGAAGTTATGCGTCAGATGACTTCTAGAGTAGCTGCACTTCATTTTGCACCAACGGAAGTTAATAAAAAGGCTTTATTAAAAGAAGATATTGCGGAAGATAAAATACACGTAGTTGGAAATACTGTAATTGACGCTCTATTCTGCTTGTCACAAGAGGTTATTGAACATTCTGAAAACTTCTATAAAGAAAAAAATATTCCTATAGATGATAAATTAGTTTTGATTACAGCTCACAGACGTGAAAATCATGGAGAGAGAATTGATAGAATTATAGAAGCTATAAGCTTTTTGGCTAAGAAATACAGCGACCATACTTTCGTAATTCCGGTTCATCCAAATCCAAATGTTAAAAATAAAATTCATGAACGTCTTGGCAATTTTGAAAATATTCATTTGTTGACACCGCTTGATTATCCGTTCTTGGTATATTTGATGAAGCACGCTAAACTTATTCTTACCGATTCCGGCGGAATTCAAGAAGAAGCGCCATCTTTTGCTTGCCCAACTCTTGTTATGAGATACGAAACTGAACGTAAAGAAGGTGTTGAGGCTGGAGTTTCAAAACTTGTAGGTGCTGATTATGACAAGATTTTGGCTGAATCTGAAAAGATTTTGGCATCAACAAAGGATGAAACAAGATTAAAAGCCCAAAACCCTTATGGTGACGGAACAGCTTCAAAACAGATTGAAAAAATTGTAAGAGAATTTTTTAAATAAAAAATAGCAAAAAAATTATTTACAGTTTTTAATTCTCATATGTTACTAAAAACGCAAAATATGTTTTTACAACAAGCTCGATTGCCTTTTGATATTGTAAAAGGCAGTGTTGGCATACGTAATAATAAGGCTGATAAATATTGGAAACGTTTTCTTAATGAATATGTAAAGGAGGACAATTCCAGTATTGATTATTATAAAAAATGTATTGATAAAGCTTTAGAACCAAATGTGATTAATTATAAAATTCTGCCGGAAGAAAGAGAGTATAGCGGGAGTATTGGTGTTAATGTATCTTTATCTCCTCATGAAAATGGCGGTTTGTATATTAATCACTATGGATACAAACTTAGTTTACCGATTGATGAGGCGACTAATCTTATAAAGAACCCTAAAACCGCAGCGCATGAGGCAAGACATTTGTTTGATTATCTTTTTCAGCCCAAGATCGCAGCTTTAAGAGCAAAATACTTGGTGAATAATAGAGAATGTGATGCGGATGTCGAGGATTTGAGGACAAATATTTTAGAAACTATTTTGGCAAAATTTAAGAAAAATGTTTTTGAAAAGAATGCGAATGATATTATAGATTCTCTTCCCAAAGATGTTGCAATTGAGGCTTTGCAAAAATGCAGGTATTCTTTAAAAACTGAAAAGAACGCGTATCGAGGAGAAATTCTGTATTTACTTAAAACAAATCCTCTAAAAAATATGGATGAAATTCTAGGTATGATAAAATTCTGCAGAAATTGTCATTTTCAAACAAGAATAAAATTTGTTGAAGCAAAGCTAAAAACTCTTATATCACAAGTTCGTGCTGATATAAGAAGAGAAGCTGAAAACAAAAATTAATCTCTGGTTGGTTTGTAGATTTCTTTTCCGCTATTTACGTAATCTTCCAAAACCTTTTCACCATTCGCTTGTTCAATATTGCCGTAAACTGTAATTCCGCGCTTTTTGAATTCGCTTATCCAATTTGGCTTGTATCCTTCATCAAAACCGGTAATTCTTTCAACTTCGCTTGATGGTACACCAAAGTACACAGTTTTAACTCCTGACCACATAATTGCGCCTGCGCACATAATGCATGGTTCTGCATTTACGTATAATGTGAGATTCTCTGGTGCAAGGTTGTATTCTTTATACAGAGCGTGCGCTTTTCTTAATGTATTAACTTCTGCGTGGTAAATGCTGCATTTATCTTCTACTACACTATTAGAAGAAGCTACGACTAAATTGCCGTTTGAATCATACAATTCTGCGTAGAAAGGACCTTTGCCATTTTTTACTCCTTCTGCCGTTTTTTGATGAACTCTTTGCATTATTTGCTGCGCTTTTGCTAAATCTTCACTCTGTATTGGTGAATTTGCAACAATATTCATTTTTTTCAAATCTTTTATAGACAATTCTTGCGCTTGTACAGATAGCGCAAAGAATAATAAACTTAGTATAATAATTGCTTTTTTCATAATTTATCCTCATATTTATAATAGCATGAAAGAGAAAGTTGTTGGGGCAAAGTAGGGTGCATTTTAGACACCAACAACTTTTCAATAATAGAAGAATTTCGACATTTGTGTTAATTTAATTATTAAAAAGGTGAATTATGGTTGATAAAATAAAAGTTCGTGGGGCGAGAGTTCATAATCTTAAAAATATAAATGTTGATATCCCGCTAAATAAAATAGTTGGTATTGCAGGTGTTTCCGGCTCAGGAAAATCATCACTTGCACTAGGAGTTTTGTACTCAGAAGGTTCCAGAAGATATTTAGAGGCTCTTTCAACTTATACAAGACGAAGAATGACTCAAGCAGAAAAAGCACTTGTGGATGAAATTTTATATGTTCCGGCGGCTCTTGCTTTGCACCAAAGACCAGCAGTCCCAGGGATTAGAAGTACTTTTGGTACGGGAACGGAATTGCTAAATAGCCTAAGATTAATGTTTTCAAGACTGGCAGAACATTGTTGTCCAAACGGACATTATCATAAACCGACTCTTGCCGTAGCGGCAGAACAAGAACTTGTTTGTCCTGTATGTAATACACATTTTTATGCACCATCAGCAGAAGAACTTGCTTTTAATAGCCAAGGGGCTTGCAAAACCTGTAGCGGCACCGGAATTGTTAGAACGGTTGATGAGTCAACTCTTGTGCCGGACGAGTCTTTAACTATTGATGAAGGTGCAGTTGCTCCTTGGGGAACGCTGATGTGGTCGCTTATGACTGACGTTTGTCGAGAGATGGGAGTTAGGACTAATGTTCCGTTTAAGGATTTGACGGAGCAAGAAAAGGATATTGTTTACCATGGGCCTGCTGAAAAGAAACGTATTTTTTACAAAGCTAAAAACACAAATCAAGCAGGTGAATTAGATTTTACTTATTACAATGCCGTTTATACAGTAGAAAATGCTCTATCTAAAGTTAAAGATGAGAAAAGCATGAAGCGTGTAGAAAAGTTTTTGAAACAAGATGTTTGTCCGGATTGTCACGGTACACGACTATCAGAGCGTGCTCGTTTACCAAAATTAAGAGGAATAACTCTGGCGGAAGCTTGTACAATGACACTCGTGGATTTGGTAGAATGGGTGCAGAAAGTTCCGGAAACATTACCGCAGGAAATGCGCCCAATGGCAGAAAGTATTTGTGAATCTTTTTTAACGGTAGCTAAAAGACTTATGGACTTGGGGCTTGGATATTTGACGCTTGATAGAGCTGCATCGACTCTTTCGACCGGAGAAAGGCAGCGTATGCAGCTTGCACGTGCTGTTCGTAATCGTACAACCGGAGTTTTGTATGTTCTTGATGAGCCATCAATTGGACTTCATCCTTCTAATATTGTTGGTTTGAATGGTGTTATCCACGATTTGATTGCGGATGGAAATTCTGTAATTCTGGTTGACCATGATACGCAAATTTTGCAAGAATCTGATTATATAATTGAAATGGGACCAAAAGCCGGAGCGGAAGGTGGGTATGTTGTAGCAGAAGGTACGGTTGGTGAAATTAAAACAAATGACAATTCAATTATTGGTGGTTTTCTTTCCGGTAAAGAAAATGTAATGGTTCGTAAAAAATCCGCAGAAACAAAGATTTTTGAAAATGGTAAAATTCATTTGTCGACAAAATCTATCCATACGGTAAAGCCTTTGAAAGTTGATATCCCAAAAGGTAAATTGACTGTTGTAACCGGCGTATCCGGTTCAGGAAAAACGACAATGGTTCTGGAAAGCCTTGTTCCTGCTTTGGATGCAATTACAAATGGCAAAAAGTTGCCTGAACATATTTCTAATATTGAAGCTGAAGGAATTAAGTTTATAAAACTTATTGACGCTACCCCAATTGGGATAAATGTTCGTTCAACAGTTGCGACTTATGCCAACATTCATGATGAATTAAGAAAAGTTTATGCTAAAAATCCAAAGGCAAAGGAATTAGGATATAAAGCCGGAGATTTTTCATATAATACCGGAAAATTACGCTGTCCGGTCTGTGATGGTACAGGTGAAATTAATCTTGATGTGCAATTCTTGCCGGATGTTGATATCCCTTGTCCGGAATGTAATGGTTCGAGGTACGCAAAGGCTGTAGATAATATCAAATACAACGGGTATTCTTTAGCAGAATTGATGTCAATGGATGTAGAAGCTGCGATTGATGTTTGCAAAGATTTGAATATTGTAAAACAAAGATTGGAAACACTAAGAGATTTAGGACTAGGGTATTTAAATCTTGGTGAAGATACTCCGAGTCTTTCCGGTGGCGAAGCTCAGAGGTTAAAGTTAGCCAGTGAGATGAGAAAATCACAATCAGATTCTGTTTTTGTATTTGATGAACCTACAATTGGGCTTCATCCAAAAGATGTTAGAACCCTTCTTCTTGTTTTCCAAAAATTGATTGATAATGGAGCTACTGTAATTGTAATTGAGCATGACTTAGATGTTATTAGAAATGCTGATTATATAATTGATATGGGACCTGATGGTGGAGAAGCCGGCGGAGAGGTTGTCTTTAGCGGAAGTGTGGACGCACTAAAACTTTGTGAAAAATCAAAGACTGCAAAATTTGTTTAAAATTTGTTTTAACATTTCTTAAAATATAACTTTATTTTCTTTATGTTTATTCTAGAATAGACAAAATATTATTTTTCTATCACAAGCAATTAATTGATGTGTGTTATAAATTATGCGAGAAAAGGAGGTTATTAATGAGAATATCACCAATCAAAAGTTTTACAAATCCTACGAATAAATCGTTCAAAGGATACACAGTACATGATTATAATCCATATGGAGAACCGGTAATTCATAGTTCTGCAGCCAAACAAACCGGTAGACCAATTGAAAAAACACTAGGAAGCTTCCATAACAATATTACCGGTAATGTTTATTATGCAGATCCATTAGAGCAAGTTAGTGATCAGGTTAGAGAAACAGTTGATTATGTAGTTTATGATAAAGAGCCTCCGTTCCCAGATATAGACAAGAATGTAAGTAGACATTACTTTGAGGGACGTGGGTATTTTAATAATACAGAAAGTGATTTTAATAAATTTAGAGAGTATTTTTATCGTTTAGAGATGGCTGATAGCAAAACTGTTGGGGAATATGAAAGAAAAGCTTGGAGTAATATTAATCCTCAAGAATCAAGAGAAAAATCTGCATATTTTCAAGCTCATGTGAGAGATGCAAAATACAATCAGGAAACTGCTGCTAATTGTTTGAATATTTTTAGGGAATCACAAGGTTTGAGAGATGAAAAGGATGCGATTGACGGACGAGTTAAAAGTAGCCAAGGAGTATTGGAATTCTACAATAAAGAAGTTCCTCTTGCAGCAAAAGAACTTGAGAATAGAAAAGAATTGGATACAGAATTAAGTTCTAAAATACAAAGTTTAGAAGAAAGAAAAGCAAGTTATACTAATATTCTTGCCCAACTGGAAAAAAGTAACAAAGGAAATGAGTCTGCGATAAGAAAACTTGCACAAACTATAAGTTGTAATCAAAAGCAAAATGATAATGTGAATAGTTATGAACGATACAATAGTACAGAATTTTTATCTAAGCCGGTTACAATAAATAGCTATGATGATGCACAGTTAGAATTTTTTCACAGCAAAGAGACCGAAAATAAAGAAAAGGCAAATATTCTAGCTAGTATAAAGAATTTGGATGAGACAATAAAGAGTTATAAGAAAAAATTAGATGAAAATAAAGCTCTAATTAAAAAAATCAGTGATTATGCAAATGAATTGCCAGAGATTATTTCAAAACAAAAAGCAAAAGTTGAATTCTACACTAAACAATTTGAGCAGGCAAAAGCGGATTTAATTCCATATTTTGATAAACTGAAAAATTATTTTAATTCTCGTGGAATAAAGGTAATAAGATAATTGATAGGAGTAAGAA
>CABQIM010000047.1 GCA_902464375.1 uncultured bacterium
AATATGGTAGAAAAAGAGCTCGTAAGAGATTCCAATTCTCTAAGAGATAATTTTTTCAGAACATTAATAAATACGAAGGATATTATTATAAATGTCGGAGTTCAATTGAATTCCGACATTTTATTTATAGCTTGATGTGAAAACTCAATTTACTATTAGTATTTTACACTTATTCCTTTGCCTCTTTGTTTTCTAATGGTTTGCCAAACATAATTTTCATACCGGCAAAACGTTTATTAAGAGTTGCTTGGAATCCTTTCACAATATCATTTGTATTATCAACAACTGTGTTGATATTTTTAATTACTGTGTTTGTGTTCGCTATAACACAATCTACCAGACTTATTGTTTCGCTTTGTGCGTGAGCAGAAATATTTGCGACATTTACACTTGCTTGCTCTAAGTTTTTTGTTGTTCTCTCAATATTTTTAGTTGTTTGTTCTATATTTGCAAAAGTATTATTCAATCTTTGAGGTTTTGCAGAACGGTTTAGTTCTGATGTAACATCAGCCAAGTTTTTACTCATGTATGCTAAGTTTTCTCCTGTTTCTTTTAACGAAGGTCGCAAATCTTTTAGAATCTCATTGCCTGTATTAACAAGTTCTGTTATAGCATCTAGAGTACCGCTTGCCGATTCAACTGTTTTGTTTAGGTTTTCTTTTATTTCGTCTAAGCCTCCGCCTTCTGCTTGCTTATCAATATAGCCTGCAATATCCAAGCCCTTTTTGCCTTGTATAAAGCCATGATTTTTTAAATCTGTTATTGATGGAGCGTCAGGGTATTCCAATTCAATATAGTCTTTTTTATTTTTAGTTTTCACTTTGGCTGTAATATTGTCAGGCAAAGACAAGTCTTTTGCTTTTAAAACCATATCAACTTGTGTTGTAGTAAAATCTTTTGAGGGATGAACTCTAACGGAACGACCGAGCTTAAATCCTTTATAATAGACATTTAGATTGTGCGGAAAGGGTTCCATATCTTCAAAAACCGCAGTTACATGGAGATTATAAATACTTTGGATAAAAAATATGAACCCTGTAATTCCTAATATTGCACCTAGAATTAAAAGTAAAAATTTCTTCATGTAATAATTATTGTTGGAAAACAAAAAATAAAAATTACCTATGTAGAGGCTTATAGTATAAAATGTGTGAAAGTATAGTCCCCCCCCCCCTCTTGCAATCTTTAGGAAAAAGAGTATAATAAAATACGTGAAGCAAGGAGATATGTATAGAAGTATGAATTTCTTGAATGTTTCGTCTTTGAAAAGCCAACGTCAAAATCTTATTAGAAAGAATTATGCTGAGATTTATGCTCATGAAGCAGCACACAAACGTGCCGGTGGAGCTTTAGCCGGAGCGATTGTTATAGAGAAGAATGCGGAAGGTATTCCTATTGGCGGTCATGTGTCTATAAAAATGCCGACTTTAAATCCTAAGAATCCGCAAGCAACTATTGATAATGCTAATACTGTTATAGAATCAGCAATGGCACCTTCAGATCCATCAAGTCAGGATTATAGGGTTGCAAGTCAGGCAAAAACAATAAGGGCGCAGGCTCAAAGATTAAAAAATAAAAATACACAATCAACAGATAAAAAGGGGTTGGATTATTATGCTTAATATTATAAAACTTATTTATAGCTTTTTAGCGCCAAAACTTTGTTATATTCCAATCAAGAATTATTCACAAAATTGGGATAAGTAATTTTTATCCCTCTTTATATAATGGAATTTCGATAACAAATTTACATCCATTGTCAGATGTAACGGTAATTTTGCCGTTATGAAGTTTTACGATGTTTTGAACTATTGATAATCCTAAGCCGGTGCCGCCAAGATTGCGACTTCTTGCCTTATCAACGCGATAGAAGTGTTCAAATAGTCTTGGCAAGTGCTCTTGTGGAATACCAACGCCATAATCTCGTATTATGATTTGTGCAAAATTATTTTGCGCGGTTAATGTTACATCAATAACTTCTGATTGGCTGTATTTTATTGCGTTTGTTAAAATATTAGTTATAGCTTGTTCTAGCAAACCGCTATCGCCGTGTATGTAGACATCTTCCAATTTTTGATTGATTTTTATGCTGTCAATGGAGCATAATGCAATGCTGTTATTGATTGCAATTGCTGGATTGATTTTGGTTAAGTCAATTCTTTGTGGTTTTTCGAGTTCTGATAATGTCAAAATATCTTGAACTAAAGAATTTAATCTTTTTGATTGTTTTTCTAAAATATTTAAACATTTTTCAGTCTTAGGTGTTTTATTAGGAAGTTCTTCGTTCAATAGTTCAACCGCAGATAATATTCCTGTTAGTGGTGTTTTAACTTCGTGCGATACACTTGCTATAAATTCACTTCTATAGGCTTCGAGTTTTCTCATTTCTAATATTTGTGATTTTAAGCGTTTAGACATTTTGCTTAAAGCTAATGCAAGTTCATATAACATTCCACCTTTTGGGATAAATATATCTGTGTTTAAATCTCCAGCTGATATCTTTATTGCACTGTTTTGAAGGCGGTTAAATGATTTATAAATGCCAAAAATATAACAAGCAAGAATAAAGACAATAAAAGTGCCGACTATAACACTTATCAAAATGTATTTTTTAGATTTGACAAGAATTTTATTGATATGGTTAGTTGTCGTAGATAATGTTAGCGTATAAATTTCGTTTTGAATTTTTAATGGCATTGAATGATATATCATCTGAGGAGCCGTAAAAGTTTCCTCTTCTGTGTAGTTTTTAGGTATGTTAGTCGTATCAGCATTCATAGAATCGCAAATTGTTTTACCTTCAGAATCCCAGACGGTTAGTCGTGTATCACTATGTAGGAATAAAGTTGCATATTCATTTAATTCTTTAAAATCACGTTTCTCTAGAATTGGTTTAACAGCCCAACTAACTTGTTTTGCTAATGATGTTATCTCTTCTTTTTCTTCGTCAATATACGCTTTGTTAAACTGTTCAAGTTGGAATTTTGCAAGAAAGATGAGTGAAATAATGATAAATGCGATTAGTAGGACATTCCATATTAAAATCTTATCACGTTTTTTCATTGTTTTCCTCCCAGTTTATACCCAATGCCGCGCACAGTTTCTATACAGGAGCCGTAATCTCCAAGTTTTTTTCTTAGATTTAGTATCTGAAAATCAATGACACGTTCTGTTATATCATATCCTGCTTCGCCTCGAATAATGGAGATTAGTTCTGAACGTGAATATACGCGTTCTGGATATTTTGCGAGTGTTTTTAAAATTTCAAACTCGCTGAATGTTAAATCAATTATTCTCGTATCAATTGTTACAACATGCTTGCTTAAATCTATTTGAATTCCTTTAAATTTTAACGTTCCAAACTCTTTTACGGCACGTAATTGTGCTTTTATTCTGGCTACAAGTATTTTGTTGCTGAAAGGTTTTGTTATATAGTCATTTGCACCTATATCTAAGCCTTCAATAATATCGCGTTCACTGCTTTTTGCTGTTAGCATGATTACCGGAATATTTTCAGTAATTTCATTATCTTTTAAGGCTTTGCAAACTTCTTCACCGTTCATAATCGGAAGCATCAAATCCAAAAGAATTAAATCAGGCTGCCATTTTTCAGCTATATCAAGTGCAGATTTTCCATCATTGGCAATCTTTGTATTCTCAAACCCGTTTGAATGCAGATACATTTCAATAAGTTCGCAAATGTCGTTTTCGTCGTCTACTATTAATATCTTGTGGTTCATAGATTAATCGTTTCTTCTATTTGGTATAGAGGTCTACCCTTAACTTCTGTAAATACTTTGCTCAGGTACTCTCCTATTATACCAAGAGAAAGGATAATTATGCCATTAAAGAATGCACACGCAAACATTAGAGATGTCCAACCTTTAATTGCATTTCCGCTCAAGTAGCTAAATAGTGCGTATAATAAAAGCAATAAGCTTACAGAAAATATACATATGCCGGTTAGTGTAATTAATCTAAGCGGGAAAATTGAAAAGCTTGTAATTCCACACCAAGCAAATGATATCATTTTCAATAGCGGATATTTAGATTCGCCAGCCATTCTTTCACATCTGTCGTAATAAACGTTTGTTGATTTTAATCCAAGTAACGGAATAAGCGCACGTAAGAATAAAGTTTTTTCTTTGTAATCTTTAAGTCTTTCTACGGCTTTTTTGCTCATTAATCTAAAATCGGCATGGTTGTATACAATATTAACTCCAAGAGCTTGCATAACTTTGTAGAACGCAAGAGCAGTGTATTTTTTGAAGAACGTATCAGTGTTTCTTTTATCCCTAACACCGTAAACGACATCATATCCTTCTTTGTACTTTTTTACCATCTGAATGATTGCATTTGTATCATCTTGTAAATCTGCATCAATTGTAATTACCATGTCCGCTTTTACCGAATACATACCTGCAAGTAATGCTTTTTGATGTCCAAAATTCCCTGCTAATTTTACGCAAGAAAATCTAACATCTTTTTGGCAAATATTGTCAATGATTTCTTGAGTCTTGTCACGGCTTCCATCGTTTACAAAACAAACTCCGCTATCTCCGGATATTAAACCATCTTCTGTCATAATGTCAAGAAGAATTTGTAATTCACTAATTGTATATGTCAAAACTTCTTCTTCGTTATAGCAAGGTACAACTATCATTAATTTATTGTTTTTCATATTTTTAATGCTCCTTTACTAAACTGTATCTTTTACCGGTTAATACAGTTTCAAGCTTCATTGTTTTGTTTAAATTCTCCAAATCATTATTCTCAACAACTACGTAAGATTTGTTGAAAGTGTTTTTAAATGGTGTTGTAGAAACATATTTTGCACCGTAAGAATCTCCATCTTGGAAATATTCGACATTTCCATCGTAATAGTATTGAAGACTAAAACGTTCCCAAACATTGTAAGCTCCAAGTGGAAGTTGTTTTTCTTTTGCATATTTTGCAAAATTCATCAAATCATTCTGACCATAGCTATACCAAATATTAAATAGCTTTGGCATCATAAAACCGCCAAGAAAAGCGATAAGAATTAAATATGAACCAAAAACATTCCATTTCTTTTTGTTATTTATGAGTCCGTAAACTCCAATAACGAAAAATGCAATAACTAGCGGTATTTGTGCAATTTTTATTGATGAATATATGTCTTGCGGTAAATACAATCCGGCACAAGCCAGTAAGAGGGAGAATGCTACAAATACGCTATTTGTGATGAATATAGAATACTTAACTTCTTTGTCACACTTAAGCCAAATATAAGAAGTTAAAACGGCTGCAAACGGATAAAGCGGAAGTATGTATGTAATCAATTTTGTTTTTGATACAGAAAAGAATACCAAAGTGAAAACAAAACCAATTAAATTCATCATCACGAATTTGTCTTTATTTTCTTGGACAAGTTTTTTTAGTCCAAGTATAAATGACATACTCCAAGGTAAAAATCCAATAATGAATGTTGGAATGTAATATATCAAAGTATGTTCACGTCCAATCTCGTTACTGCCCAAAAATCTTTGGAAGTGGTGTTTTATAATATATTCTTTGATAAATTCATTCCCATGAACGTGGTACATTATAATATGCCAAGGTAGCGCAATCAGTAAGAAAATAAGTGAACCAACTACAAAATACTGCGGTTTAAAGAATTCTTTTATATTTTTATATTTTAAGCCAACAAAAAACATTGTACCAAATGGAACGACAACTGCCGGTATTCCTTTGGTAAGAATGCCAAATGCGGAGAAGGCATAAAACATCCACCAAAAATATTTCTTGTTTTCTTCTTTTACAAAGTATGTCATTAAACCGCATAATGTTGATATTGCTATATTTGCAGTTAGTAGCATATCAAGAATTGAAACGTGAGAAAATATTGCAAATTCTACACTTGTTACAAGTATCAGACCGGAAACAATTGCAAATCTCTTAGAAATAACTTTCTTAGTATAAAAATAGAGTACTGCAACCACTGACAGAGCCGCCATTACTGATGGAATTCTTACGACAAATTCTTGTGTCACAAAAGTTATTTTGCTAAACAGAATATAGAAAATATCTAATATCCAGAAAAACAATGGTGGTTTGTCCCAGAAAATTTTGTCATCCAAATACAAAGTAATAAAGTCTTTGGAGTGTAACATACTTCTTGCCATATCGGCATATCTTGTTTCATCGGAATCCAAAAGTGCAGGCGCACCTAATTGGTGAAAATATACAAAATAAATCAGCAAAAATACAATACCTGTAAGCAGGTAGTTTTTGTAACGTGTAATTAAATCTTTTATCATACCTATTTCTTTCAGCTTTATTATAAGCTTACAAAAGAATTGTTAGGTTTTTGTTAGAAGGGAAATTTTCTACTGTATTAGTTTTGTATCTAATTGGCTGTAGGTTCTACTACAGATATTTATTAAAATTTCCAACTATTCAAATATTTTTCTTGTTCAGCAGTTAATGTATCTATAGAAATTCCCATCGAATCCAATTTCAATTTTGCGATTTCCATATCAACATGTTCAGGTAATGTATAAAGTCTATTTTCTAATCTGCCTTTATTCTTAACCAAGAATTCTATTCCAAGAGCTTGATTTGCAAAACTCATATCCATTACAGAAGCTGGATGACCTTCAGCAGCCACAAGATTTACGAGTCCGCCTTCTGCCAATACATAAATAGATTTACCGTTTGCAAGTCTGTATTCATCCAAATAAGGGCGAATTCTCTTAATTTCTACTGCCAACTTTTTTAATTCCGGAACATTAACTTCTGAGTCAAAATGACCGGCGTTGCAAACCATAGCGCCATCTTTCATATCCATAATATGATGAATATCTACAACGTGTTTATCACCGGTTACTGTCAAGAATATATCGCCTTCTTTAGCTGCTTCTGCAATCGGCATAACTCTATATCCTTCCATCGCGGCTTCTAGTGCTTTAAGCGGATTAACTTCACATACAATAACATTTGCGCCCAAAGCTTTTGCTCTCAAAGCACATCCTCTTCCGCACCATCCATAACCGGATACGACAACCGTTTTACCTGCAATAAGAACATTTGTAGCACGCATAATACCGTCCATTGCACTTTGTCCGGTACCATATCTATTATCATACAAATGTTTTGTTAAACTTGTATTAACACCTAATGTTGGAAACAAAAGTTCTCCTTGTTTTTCCAAAGCTTCCAAACGAATAATCCCTGTAGTAGTCTCTTCCGTTGCACCTATAAGATGTTTTGCCAATTCCGGTCTGGTGGCATGCAATGTAGCAACTAAATCGCCGCCATCATCAATAATCATATCCGGATTGAAATCTAATGCGTCTTGCAGATGAGCTCTATAAACATCTTTTGGTTCTCCGGCATAACCAAGAACAGGAATTCTCCAATATTTAACAAGTGCTGCTGCAACATCATCCTGTGTAGACAATGGGCTTGATGCGATTAATATAGGTTCAGCTCCGCCTTCCATCATCGTAATAACTAATGCAGCGGTTTCTTTTGTTAAATGCACGCAAGCAGAAAGTTTTAACCCGACAAATGGTTTTTCTCTTAGAAATCTTTCTCTAATCTTTTTCAAAACAGGCATGTCTTTCATTGCCCATTCTATGTTATTCTTGCCTTGTTCAGCTAGATTAATATCTTTTATATCATATTTTAATTGAGTAGAGTTCATAATTTCCTTCCTATTCCATTAAATTAGCAACACTTATCGTATACATTTTATCATCAACATGCACAATTGCCCATCTTATTGGTAATATGTTTAGTTTTATTAACTCTTGTTCAACTTTTTCAACGCTAATATTATTTAATTTTGGAATTTTTACTATTTGTGATTCAACTCGCATAATTTCTACTATTCTACTGTAACGGATTTCGCCAAGTTTCTTGGCTGGTCTACGTCTTTACCTAAGAATTCTGCAATATAATATGCCAACAATTGCAAAGGAACAATCGCAAGTGCCGGTGACAAAATTTCTGAAATTTCAGGAATTCGAATTATATAACTAAATAACTCTTTTAATTTTTCATCTTCAGAATCTGTTAGAGCTATCATTCTTGCATTTCTTGCCCTTGCTTCTTCTGAATTTGATAAAATCTTATCATAAACTTTTCCTTTCATTAGTATAGAAAGAACCGGCATTGTTTCATCCAACATCGCAATAGGTCCGTGCTTTAGTTCACCTGCGGTATAGCCGGTAGCGTTGATATAACTGATTTCCTTAAGTTTCAAAGCACCTTCCAACGCTGTCGGATAATTTATACCTCTTGCAATAAAGATAAAATCTTTAGAATTTGAGAATGCTCTTGCACACTTTTGAATATCTTCTTTGTGAGAAAGAACTTTTTCAATTTTTTGCGGAAGAACAATTAGTTCGTGCTTTAAATCTGCCAAATCTTTTTCTGACATAGTACCTTTAACTTCTGCCATATATATTGCAAGAAGGTAGAAAGAAATTAACTGAGCCATATATGATTTTGTAGCTGCTACGGAAACTTCTATACCAGCATAAACCGGAACAAGGCTATCAGCTTCTCTTGCCATAGTTGAATCCGGTCTATTAGTAACAATAAGAATATGCGAACCTTTTGCTTTAGCTTGTCTTACCGCTGTAATAGTATCAGCGGTTTCACCTGATTGAGAAACTCCGATTACAAGTGTATTTTTATCTGTAATAGTTTTTCTGTAAATATATTCACTTGAAGGTTCTACGTCAACTGCAATACCACAAAAATCTTCTATAATATATTTACCAATCATTGCTGCGTGAAGAGATGTCCCGCAAGCTACAATCTGAATTCTATTTAAGTTTTTTAAGGTTTCTTTATCTAATGTAACCTCTTTTAAATGAATCGGTTCGTCCATTGCATGAAGTTTTCCTGATAATACGTTTCTGACTACATCAGGTTGTTCGTGAATTTCTTTAAGCATAAAGTGTTTGTAGCCCATTTTACTTAATGCAACAGGTTCCCAAGGAAGCATTTCGACTTTTCCTTGGATTGGATTGTTATCAATATCTATTAACTTCAAAGAATTTGGTGTTAATGTAACGATTTGATTATCATCAATGTACATTGCTTTTTTTGTATATTGAATTATTGCGGGAACATCAGAAGCTATATAGTATTCATTATCTCCAATTCCAACCAGTAAAGGAGCATTTCTTCTTGTTGCAACAATAGTATCTTTAACATCCTGATGTATTACACAAAGTGCATAGGCTCCTTCAATTTCTCTTGTCGCTAAGCGAACAGCTTCCGTTAAATCCTTTGTTTGAGCATATTTTGTTGCTACTAAATGGGCTACTGTTTCAGTATCTGTTTGAGAACGGAAGGTGCAACCTTGTTTCTCTAACTTAGCTCTTAGCTCCTTAAAGTTTTCAATTATACCATTATGCACAACTGCAACTTTACCACAATTACAAGTGTGCGGATGGGCATTTATTACAGTTGGAGCGCCGTGAGTTGCCCAACGAATATGACCAATACCGATTGTTGATTTTGAAATTTCTGTGTAATTCTTTTCAACAATATTTTTTAAGTTTTGAAGTTTACCTTCTGCTTTATATAACTCAACCTTGCCGTTTACATTAACCGCAACTCCCGCTGAATCATATCCTCTGTATTCCAAATTTGTCAAGCCATCAAGTAATACGTCAATAGCTTTTTTACTTCCAGTATATCCAACAATTCCGCACATAATAACCTCGCTCTTTATTTAGTTGAAAAGTTTAGAAGTTTAGGAGTTGAGAAGAAATTTTAGCAAGATTCTCTTTATTCAATCAACGCTTAAATTCCAATAAAACTCCTTAAAACTAAACTAACAAATATATTTTATCATAAAATTTAAAAACAACTTATTAAGATTATATTAATGGATGCGAAGATGCGTAGAAGCTTGGATGCGTAGCTATTTTAAATTTTGCTAAGCGTCTAATCATCAATGCCTCTAACCCTCTACTTTCCGTTTATCCATCCTCGTATTTTACTAATACCGGCGATACCTGCGGCTGCGATACCAACACCGCCAAAAATCTTAAAATATAGTGACTTATTAAACTCATTTTTGCTTTTCTCCTTTTTTGTACCTTCATAAATATCAGCGTTCAATGCTTTCATTCTTTGTTTAGCTTCTTTTTCAGAAAAAAAAGCATGCTTGGGTAACGCTGCCGGTGCGTCAGCTACTGTTATTGCCGGACGTTTTATTTTTGTTTCACAAGAATAATGTCCTTCTAATATGTTGTTATTAACATCAGTCATTAGAAAAGTTCTCCGTATCGTAACAGTTTATGCAGCCGGCTCTTCGGTAAATACATCATTCCCACCTGAGCCGGAATATCGGGTATTTTTTTAATCAGACATTCCTCCATATATTCATTCGCTTCCGGATTCGTGAACCTAAATCCGAGCTTGTAGAAGAAGAGTGCCGGTGATGACTCTTTGGTCATTGGTGCTGAAAAGGTCACAATCCTCCCTTCTGCTTTCGGATCAAACATTGCTTTCTCCGCAAGGTTCTTGACCGCCTCACTTCCTAGCCCGCAACGAGCTTTTGGCGATTGAATATAGTCTATTATATAACAGTTTTTAAGATACTGTATTCGTCTTTTTATTGGTGGTGCTGCAAAGCCCGAACTTTCAAAAAAGTTCGTACCACCTCCTCCACCACTATACTGCACAGGAACTTCTTCTTCCACTATATCTACATAGTCAGAATCTATACATCCTGGGATAATTATATTATCACCCCTTTTTATCTTTTTAACCTTTATTAAAGCCTTCTGATTTAGAATTGGCGTTTTAAACCCCAGAATTGGCGGCATACTAAAACTCGCTACCGAAGCAGTCGGTTTTGTTACCGCCATCTGTGGACGCATGTCCATAGATGCAATATTATTAATCATAACCTACCTAACCTATTTTTACCTAACCTTACTTATATAAAGTTTTTCTTTAAAAAAAAATTGACTTTTTATAACATACATAGAATTATTCGTTACAAAAGTTTACAGAACTTTAAGTAAGATTTATATTACCCAAAGTTCGTTATACTACGATTGACAAAGGCGGTTAAATCGTTTATACTGTAAGTAATCACTTGGTAATGGCTAAGGAAGGTCATGGATTTATCCACAGAAGCCTTAGAGGAACTATCAAGTGATTTTTTGTTTTGTTGAACTTCTGAATGTAAGTCATATATTGTAAATTCATCAATCTCAACATCTTTAAAATCGATTCTTTCTTTTACTGTTATCATTGCAAAGAAAACAAACCCGCCAATTTTTATAGGTAATGCAAATCTATGAATAATTTGTGTATCATATAAAAGTGGCTTTTTCAATTCAGAGTGTTTTAATATTGGAATTGCAGAATAGAATATCAAACCAACATTAGATATTAATTCTTTTTTGAGATAAGCGTGTCGACTCTCAATATCACGAGTAAAAATGGTTGATATAATCTTATTGACATGTCTTTTAGATAATCCTGCTATCATCTTAGAATGTTTGTTTTGAAGATAAATTTTATCTTCACCCTTTAAAACTTCGTTATGAATTAAAGTTTTCTTGATATCTTTGGTTTTCATACCTTCAAACTTGAGTTGTTTGATATCCAAAATCTCAACATCATTAATACCGGCATTGTTGTAAAAAATTACATCTACAACTTTTCCATCTTTTCTGGTTAGTTTTAAAGGTTTTAAAGTGTTGCTCATTGGTTTATTGTAGCACGAATGAGTTTTACAATTTTACATTTTCTTTCGCTTTTCTGATAGCATCTTCTACCGTGCCTGTGTGCTTTGTATAACTTGCTAAAAAGTCAGAATTGAATTTTTGATTATTGGCGATTGTTTCGTTGGAAGTAAAATCGCTAATTAATTGTCCGTATATTTCAAACGGTTTTAAAGAAGAATCATTCTTGCACAAGTTTGCCATTGTTCTTAGTGCCAACATTTCAGCGGTAGCTTCCTCTTCTTTTGTGGCTTCCTTAGTGTGCTTACCATTTTTATCGAGGTACAAGTGGTAAGCTTCGTGGACTAATAATTTAACCATTCTTGCTTGCGTTGTTCCTTCTCCGGTCCATTCTGATATATCAGTATCGTTCGTTTCAATCGCTAAAATACCGTCTTCAACCCTGCCTGCTCCCTTGCTTTCAATATCAAGTGTAATGTTATTCAAACATTCCATAAACAAGCTTTCGTTGACCTGTTTAGCTAAACCGGAAGCTTTAAAGTTTGATTTTATGTAATTTCTAGCTTCATTAATCGCCTGCTGATGTAGTTCTGCTCTATTTTTAACTTCACTGAATTTTGTTCCTCTTAATGTCATATCATCGTCATACATATGCATAACATTATTAACTGCGGTTTGGCGTAAAGTTATTTCTGATTTTATTTCTCTATCTTCTTTTGCTCCATTCATGCCCAAAATATCGCTTAAAATTGCAACAGCAATATCAGCCTTAGATGGATTTTCATTAAGTTTTAAGCCAAATCTATAATGTCCGCTAAGGTTTTGAATATTTTCCGGATTATAGTTTTTTAGTTTGTTTAAAACTTCTTGTTTATCTACTTCTTTAGGGAAAGTCATTTTGCCAAAATTGTTGATTAATTCATTAACTGCATCTTTTGCAACTTGTATAAATTTTTCTGTATCACTAGGAACATACATATTTGTTAATTCATCAATTTTTTCAGGATTTTCGATTATGTCTTTGCAAGAAATCTTTGCAATATTTGCTCCTTCAATATCTTTATAATGTTGTGCAACTTCTATTAACGCATTTTTAACTGCTTCTTTTTTATTATTTGGCATTAATTCATTAAAAACTTCCATCAACATACTCATTGCAAAATCTGCCGAATTACAAATATCATTAGGCAAACTGTTCAATGTCCCTTGTCGTGCTTGTTCTAACGATTTGGTAAATTTGTTTTCATCAAGTTTGTATTTCTGAACAAACAAACCCGTCATTGATTTTAATTCATTGTATGCGTTTTCAATATTTTGTTTATTTGTTGTTGCAGTATCGTTATTGTTTTTAGGAGATGTGTTAGCCGTTTCTTCTATGTTTTCAACTTCTTCTATTTGAATATTTTTATGCAGAGTTTTATTGACTAAATCAACAATTCTTTTCCAACAATCTTTAGAAAATTGTACAATAGCATCCTTGTGAACTTCATAATTATTGCTTTTATTTGGTGTTTCATTTTTGTTGTTTGCAATTTGTAGGTTATTTGAGTCGTCAAACTCGTTTATTATTTGAGTCCACACACTTCCTAATTGCTTGCACTCTTGACTACTCAAGCCTAATTCCTTTTGAATGCCTTGAGTTATACCACCTTTATCTATTCTAAAATGTCCGTCAATTCTACCGTCGACCATAATTGCCCTTAATTTTATTCTTATTTTATATATCGGCATATTTTTTGAAAACTTTAGAATTTG
>CABQIM010000048.1 GCA_902464375.1 uncultured bacterium
TTATTAATGTATTTATTCTAGCATAAAATTAGGAAATTGGGAAAAGATTATAAAAAATTATAAGGTTTATACATTCAGCGGTTGATCTAATGAGCGGATTGTAACATCAACTTCATTTGGGAAAAACTGATTCATGTGGGATACCAAATCATTTGTAGAATTTACCCAGAATACAGGTGATGTCAAAATTCTAGCACTATATCCATTCACCGGTGGCATTTTAAACATTACAGGGTCGTCACCATGGTGTTTAGCTAGAATATTCTTTATTCCGCATAATTCTTCGTACTTAACATCACGTTTAAGGCTCAACGTAACAATATTTGCATTATCAACTGATTTAACATTATCAATCAAAACGCTAATCTGGTCTTCACCACGATGTTGAACTTTTCCCGTGATAACAACTTTGTTATCCATTACAAGAATTTCACCATACTCCAACAATCTTTTGTGAAAACAAACACAATCAACTTTACCCGTTAAATCTTCCAACGTTATAAATCTCAAAAACTTTGACGGGTCTTTTTTAGTCGGAATTTGCCTTGTTGCAGTAATAAGTCCACAAATTGTAACTTCTGTTTCGTCTTTAAGTTCCGCAAGTTCTGCAACTCTATGTGTCATCAAGAATTGCATTTTATCTCTTATTGAAAATAAAGGATGTGAGGTTACATAAAAACCTAAAAATTCTTTTTCAAAAAGTTGAATTTCTTTATCCGTATACTCTGCATCACTTCCAACAAGTTGATACTGTACATTTTCAAATTCATTATCTCCACCTAGTGACGCAAAAAGACTAACTTGACCCATTGCGCGGTCTTTAGCTTCTTTAGATGTTACATCTAAAATGTGCTCCATATTATCAAATAATTGTTTTCTGCTCTTTTCAATATTAGAAAAAGCTCCTGCTTTAATCAAACCTTCAAGAGATTTTTTGTTAACATATTTTGCATCTACTCGTTTGCAGAAATCAAAAATATTTTTAAAATCACCATTTTCTTCTCGTTCTTTAATAATAGCCTCTACGACCGGAGCTCCAACCCCTTTAATCGCAGCCATACCAAAACGAATATTCTCACCGTCCGGTGCATATTCTAAATATGATTTATTAATATCCGGTGCGAGAACTTTACTTCCTAACCTTTGAGCTTCTTCTATATAAAGCTGGGTTTGATCTTTATTATCAGCAACACTTGATAGTAATGCTGAAAAATACTCTACAGGATAGTGCGTCTTTAAATATGCAGTTTGGTACGCAACAAATGCGTACGCTGCAGAGTGCGACCTGTTGAAACAGTATGAAGCAAACGCAAGAATTTGGTTGAAGAGTTTTTCTGCATCCTCTTTTTTCATATCGTGCTTCGCAGAAGCTTCAATGAATTTACCTCGCTGTTCTTCCATCGTTTTAAGGTCTTTTTTACCCATCATACGACGTACTTGGTCCGCTTGACCAAGAGAATAATCAGCAAGTACTTGGAACACCTGCATGATTTGTTCCTGATAAACAATAGTTCCGTATGTATCTTTTAGTACCGGTTCTAGCAATGGATGAGCGTATGTAATTGCCTGTTTACCATGTTTTCTGGCAACGAAATCATCAACCATGCCGGAACCCAACGGACCCGGACGGAACAAAGCAACTAAAGCGCCTAAATCTTCGAATACGTCCGGTTTAAGACGTTTTACAAGGTTCATCATACCTTGAGATTCTAGCTGGAACACACCAATTGTTTCACCACGTACAAGCATGTCATAAGTCGGCTTATCATCAAGCGGAATATGGTTAATATCGACATCAATACCACGATATTTCTTAACCATCTTACAAGTTTTTGTAATCATGGTTAAGTTTCGTAAGCCTAAAAAGTCCATCTTTAATAGGTCAAGAACCTCTGTTGCTTCGTGTTTAGGATAACCTGTTTGTACAATACCATCTTTTGAAGGTTGAACAGGCAAAATTGTATCCAAAGGTGCGTGAGAGATAATAACCCCCGCTGCGTGAGTACCGGTACCACACTTCAAACCTTCAATGGCAACCGCCATATCAACCCAACGTTTGAAACTGATTGTTTTTCCACTTTCCGGATTCATTATCTGGTAATCTTCATCATAAAGTTTCTTAAAATCAGATTCTCCATCAGCGGCAATAATATCTCTCAACCATTCAGCTTTTGGATTGCTAGCTCTTGCAACATCTAAAGCAGGCTCAATTAGTCCTGTTATTCTGTTACTTTCAGCAAACGGTACTTGCAGAACACGTCCAACACCTTTGAACGCAGCTTTTGGCGCATAAGTTGAAAAAGTAATAATCTGACAAACTTTATCTTCGCCATATTTTTGCGTTACATAATCAATTACATCGCCACGTTTTTCAATACAAAAGTCGATATCAATATCGGGCATTGTGAAACGTTCCGGATTTAAAAATCTTTCGAACAACAGCTTGTGATAAATCGGGTCAATATCAGTAATTTCTAAAGCATACGCAACAACAGAACCTGCAGCTGAACCACGACCCGGTCCGACCGGAATATCATGAGTTTTTGCAAAATGGATAAAATCCCAAGTAATCATAAAATATGCAGGGAAACCCATATGGTTTATTACACCAAGTTCATATTTTGCACGTTCAATAATATTTTGAGGTGGTGGATCACCGTAACGTTTTTTTAATCCTTCAAAAACTACGTGTTCCAGATAATTTTCAATACCTTGAATATATTTTGCTTCTTCTAAAACATCAGCTGTATTTTCGGTTTTGTTTTTTTTCTTCAAACGTTCAATGATTTTAGGGTCAACATCATCAGACGTAAACACGAATTCTTCCGGCACATCATAATGAGGTAGCGGAGCATTATGAAGTTCTATTTCTACATCACACTTGTTTGCAATTTCTTCCGTATTAACACAACATTCTTCAAAAGTTGTGTCATCCATCCAAGAAAATGCCTGACGCATCTCATCTTTTGACTTTACGTAAAATTCATTATTAGGAAAATGAAAGCGCTTTTCATCATCTTTATTAGCATTAGTTTGCAAGCATAATAAAGTATCCTGAGCATCAGCATCTTCTTTTCTCAAATAATGTGAGTCATTTGTAATTATCATTTTTATGCCGAGCTCTTTGGCAATTTTCATTAAATCTGGATTTGTACGTTTTTGTTCATCCATATTGTGGTCTTGGAGCTCAATATAATAGTCATCTCCAAACAAATCCTGATAACGTTTTGCGACTTCTTTTGCTTGTTCGTATTCATTTTTTAGCAAGTGTTGAAGGACTTCACCACCTAAGCAAGCTGATGCACAAATCAAACCTTCGTGGTATTCCTTCAATAGTTCAAAATTGATACGCGGTTTATAATAAAAACCTTCACACCACGCAGTGGAAACAAGTTTAATTAAATTTTTATATCCTTTATTATCTTTAGCAATCAAAATCAAGTGGTACAAAGGATTGTTATTGCTATCATGTACATGGATATCACCAGTATTCACATAAAATTCGCAACCAATAAGCGGATTAATGCCGGCATGTTTTGCTAGTTCATAGAATTCAACGGCAGAATACATAACACCGTGGTCTGTGATAGCAATCGCAGGAACATCATTCTCTTTGGCATACTTAACCAAGTCGCCAACCCTAATCATCCCATCTAATAATGAATACTCCGAGTGAATATGTAAAGGTATAAAATTTGCCATAATTATAATTTATCACATAAAGATATTAAGATTGTAAAAATTTTAGTTGTGTCAAGATAGGTGATAGATATTACAACTACGAATGATTAGACTTTATTTCGTCTTTAATCTCGCTAGATTCATCTTTTAATTTTAATTCGTTTTCACGAGCTCTAATCATGGCTTGCAATATTGTATCATCTTGAGCTTGCTTTTTTACATCAGCAAAAACTGCTTTCAACTCTTCTTCACTCAAGCCTTGAGGTGATTTCATACAAACAATAAGTTTTTCTCTTCTGAATGTAAAGTAAGAAGCTACAAGAATACCCCAAAGCAAGATTCCTTGAACAATTCCAATATGCGGAATACTAGCATTAAAATTAACTGCGAAATTCCACAATTTCATTGCTACAAGCCCAGGGAATGCAATAAATCCAGCTGCCAAGCAACATCCGATTAAAGCAACCATCATGATGCCTCTAAATCCCTTTATCTGTATTACATTCAAATTCTTTTTCATATTAACCTCATCAATGAAGCGTTACTTTTCGTTAATCATTTTCAAAAATTCATCTTCATTCAATATTATAACACCTAAATTTTGAGCTTTGTCTAATTTTGAACCGGCATTTTCTCCAGCTACGACAAAAGATGTCTTTTTGGAAACTGAAGAAGAAGTTTTCCCACCCATTTGTTTAATCTTTTCACCGGCTTCATCTCTTGTCATAGAGCTAAGTGTACCGGTTAGTACAAAGATTTTTCCGGCTAGCTCATCTGTTTTAAGTACAGCTGCATTCGCCTCAAAATTAAGTCCATATCTTTCAAACTCTTTTACCATTTCTAAATTATGATTATTGTGAAAATAAGCATAAACACTTTGCGCGATTTTCTCTCCGACACCTTCTATATTAGCCAAATCTTCAACCGAAGCATTTTCTAAAGCATCTATTGTTGGAAATTCACCAACAATCAGTTCTGCTGTTTCTTTACCGACATGTCTTATTGAAAGAGCAGTGATGAACCTTGCAAATGTTCTGTTTTTGCTTTCTTGAATAGCATCATACATATTTTGAGCAGATTTTTCTTTTACTAAATCCAATTTCAAAAAATCATCCTTTGACAATTTATAAAAATCAAGAGGAGTCTTAACCATGTCTAAATTATATAACTGCTCAATTATTGATGGACCTATGTTATCAATATCCATAGCTTCTTTAGAAACCCAATACTCTAATTTTGCTTTCACTACAGATGGGCAATTTGGATTAGAACAATACAAATTAACTTCCCCTTCTCTTACTTCCAGGGGAGAATGGCAATTCGGACATTCAGTCGGCGGATTATAAACAGGTAAATCAGCATGCTCTGCGCTATCAACATATTTAATAACTTTTGGAATAATTTCAGCGGCTTTTTTTATAAGAACTCTATCACCGATTCTAACATCAAGCCTTTTAATTTCATCAAAATTATGCAAACTTGCTCTTGATACCACACTTCCTGCAAGTAAAACAGGTTCTAAAACAGCAACCGGAGTAACAGCACCGGTTTTACCAACACCTAATTCAATCCCTCTTAGTTCTGTAGAAATTTCTTCCGGCGGAAACTTAAAAGCAGTTGCCCATTTTGGTGCTCTTGCTGTAAATCCCATTTCTCTTTGACAAGCAAGAGAATTAACTTTTATAACAACACCGTCCGTAGCATAATCTAAGTCAAAACGCTTAGTTTCCCATTCTTTACAAAAATCTATTGCTCCTTGAATATCTTTTACCAACCTAATATTAGGATTAGTTTTAAATCCAAGTTTTTTAATATACAGTATGCTATCCCAGTGTGTTTCAGGTTCGATTTCAGCTCTTTCAATTATTGCAGTATAAGTAAACATTGATAAATCACGTTTTGCCGTAATTGTACTATCAAGTTGTCTTAAAGAACCTGCTGCGGCATTTCTTGGATTAGCAAACGGTTTTTCACCATTCTTAAGATTTTCTTCATTAAGCTTTTCAAACGAAGTCTTTGGCATATAAATTTCACCCCTAACTTCTACATCTGTATCCTCAAATAACTTAAGAGGAATAGCCTTTATTGTTTTCAAATTTTGGGTGATTTCTTCTCCAATAATACCGTTACCACGCGTCGCACCTTTTACAAAATAACCATTCTTATAAGCAAGAGCAATGGCAAGGCCATCTATTTTTAATTCGCAAACTAATTCTTGTTCAAAACCACATTCTTTGGTAACTCTATCATACCATTTTTTTAATTCTTCATAATTATACGTGTTATCAAGACTATAAAGCCTATATTTATGTTTAACTTCGTCAAAACCTGCACTAATTCCACCAACTCGTTGAGTAGGACTATCAGGAGTAATCAATTCCGGATTTTGTTCTTCCAAACTTTTTAATTCAGAATATAATTTATCATATTCGAAATCACTAACAAGCGGATTATCAAGAACATAATAGTTATATCCGAGTTTATTCAGTTCATCTCTAAGAAATTTAATTCTCTCTACAGCCATAAAAGCTCCTTATTACAGCAACCATAATCCAGAATGTGAATTGTATTTGCGGACGGAAAAATACAGTATCTACAAATCCGTGCAACAGAATTCCGACAATTGATACAAGTGCTGCTAAAACATATTTGTTTTTCAAATTAGTTAGCGCATACTTAATAATACAACCTATAAAACCTAAGAACGCAAGTAGAGCAAATATACCACTTTCTACAGCTGTTTCCAAATAAATATTATAAGCACTCAAGGCATCAAATCCGGTTTTCATATATAAACCATAAATTTCTCTGAAATTTTGATTTCCGACACCTATTCCCAACAGCCAATTATCTTTGAACATATCAATACAAGAATTGTATACATTAAATCTAAATGAATTTGAGCTATCAGAACGCATCGCAAAGATAGAAAAAATTCTTGCTCTCAATGCTGACACAGACATAATAAAACAAAATACCAATGCTGAAAAAGCAGCTACTATAGTTGCAAACATTTTTTTGAATTTTGGTTCTAAAAATTTGTATAAAAATGCAACCAACAATAGCATTTGGAAGAAAAATCCGATATAAGAACCTCTACATCCTGTTAGCACTAATGCTACAGCAGCTAAAGCAGCAATAGGAAGTCCCCACTTTTTAGGTAAAGTAATTAGCGCCGGAATACACGCTAACATATATCCGCCAAAAAGATTTGGGTTATAAGGCTTAAGTGTTCCATAAACCCTTGTCATTACTTCTTCCGGATTAAGTCTTGAAGTATCTTGCCAACCTGAGATTTCATCTACAGATGCAAAATTTTGCAAAAAAGCTACAACAGTTTCAAAAGCTACAGCTAAAGCGTACGCAAAAAATACATATTTTATTTTGTCTTTATTATCTTTGAAAAAATGGATTAAAGATACATAAAACCCCAGATAGGTAAGTGTCTTAAAAAAGCCTTTCAAACTTAAATACAACAAAGATGAACCGGCTACACTAATAATAACAAATATAAAATATATTAATAATAGCTTATCAGCCCAAGTTAACTCAAATTTTTCACCTTGTTTTGTTAACAATTTTACAACTGTTAAAATTATTGCAAAAATTGCAAAATATCCAATATAATCAGATGGTGCAATTGTTGATGATAAAATTACAAGCAAAATATTTACAAATATCAACCAATCAATTTTCTGTAAGAAAAAACTCTTATTATAAATCGGACATAGTTTATCTTGAAAAAACGTTAATACATTATTTAAAAACATTATTTATATATACCCCTCACCCTAACCCTCTCCCAAAAGGGGCGAGGGAACGTGCGAAATCTTACTTATCTACTATTTTTAGAGTGGATAAAGTGTATACACATCCACCCTTTAGAATACTAACCAACTTGATTATTAGATCCATCGTCTTCTACATCAGTCTTTGTAGTTACACGTACATCTGATATAGTACCGTTGAATTTATAATTATTACCTTCTAATGTTACAGGAAGTCCCATTTTAATTTTATTTCCGCCTACTACTGCACCATCTTTTGTAATTTTAGCAGTATCTGTAATTGTTACTACAGCATCAAAAATTGCAGGTTGAGCAGGATCTTTTACCAAAACATATGCATCTTTTGCTTTAGAAGAAGCTACTGCTGTCTGTCTTGCTTCTGATGATACATTTAATACATTAAGTTCTGTATAAGGAACATTACGAATAGTAATAAAAGTTTTATCATCCGGTTTTATAGGAAATTCTTCACCTGTTACAGTAACACCTCTTAAAAATACTTGGAATGTTATTGGGGAAGTTGCTTCAATTTGTTTATCTGCAGTTTGTCTAAAATGTTTTGTTGTTGCAACACCAATTATTAAAGCTGCAATTACACCAAGAACAATTATAATATCAACCAAATTAAATTTACCTAACAAATTCTTCATTTATTATTCTCCTCTCCTAGCATTCTTCTAATTTTATTTCAGTTGGAATAGAATTTATAATTTCATCAATAGAAGTTGTCGCACAACCATATTGTTTAACAACAATACCTGCGGCAATATTACCGATTATTGCCGCATACACTGGTTCAGCACCAGCAGCTAAAGCCAAAGTATACAGTGCAGTTACAGTATCACCGGCACCTGTTACATCAAAAACTTCCGCCTTATTAAACACCGGAATATGAGTGTACTTATCATTATTATCAACAACAACCATACCATCTGCGCCACATGTAATAAGAACAGCTTCTGCGCCGGATTGTTCTAATAAAATATTTCCGGCTTTCATAAAATCATCTTTATTTTTTAAATAAAAACCAACATGCTTTTGTGTATCAGGAAGGTTTGGTGTCATTGAAGTAACACCATAATACCTGTTTAAATCACGTTGAGCATCAACAACAACTTTTTTATTAAATTTTTTAGCAGTTGAAATAACTGCTGAAATAACATTATCAGAAAGAGTTCCTATGTGATAATCTGACAAAATTACGGCATCATGCAGCGGAACTAATCTTTCGATTTCATCAATAAGTTTTTTTTCTGTTTCTTTAGAAATAGGAGCGTTTGTTTGTCTGTCGATTCTTACGATTTGTTGAGTTATAGAATGTGAACAAGAACCTGAAATTCTGGTTTTTGTAATAGTTTTTCTTGTTTTGTCTGTAATCAATGAAGAACAGTCTATATTAGCATCACAAAATGCCTGTTTTAAATCATTAGCTTGATAATCATCACCAATCACACCGATTACACTAACTTTACCGCCATTTACATCAGCTACGTTATGAGCAGCATTAGATGCACCACCTAAAATAAATTTTGTATGAGTATGTTGAAGTATTAAAACAGGAGCTTCTCTTGAAATTCTCTCTGTATCACCATAAACCATCTCGTCAAGAGCTAAATCGCCAACAACAAGGATTTTAGCTTCACCTAATTTTCTCACAAAATCCATTAATTTATTTTTATCAATATTCATATCAATCTCTCTTATGATTGCCTAATAACGAAATCTCATATATAATATATTTATATCATACAATAAACATGAAAAGAGAGTGCATGGCTGACAAAAACGTTTATAACGAAAAAGATTCAATGGACATTAACGAATTAGCATCTTTAAATGATGATATTTCTCCGGATTTAATAGACCAATTGCAAGCAAAATTGTCTAATGATGCAATGAATTTAAACGACACTGATGACTCTTCTAAAACGCAAGAAAATTCAGGAGATGATACAGTTCTTTTTGAAGAAACTGAAAAACAAGATAAAGAAGAAAAGCAAAAAAATGAAATAAAAAAAATTGAAGTAAATATTGACAAAAAATTTGACGATAACTTTATCAAAAAATATAAAGCAAAACTCAATAAACAACAAGAAGCTGTTAATAAGGATAGTAAAAAAGCTGCGGAAACACATATTAGCAGTGCTGCATTTTCTGATAACACAACACCAGAAGAAAATAAGAGTATTGAAGAAATCTCAAAAGGCAATATTAAAGAACGTAAGTTCTCTAAAAAACAGAAAGAATACAATGACAGCTTGGATTTCTTAGATAATAATATTAAGTATTCTAAATATGTAATATATATTGACCCTGAAAACGTTCCGTTTATTGATAGTTTAACAGTAAAAGAGCGTAAAAATCTGATAAACAGAATTTTACGCGAACAAGATGATATTGCGATTACAAAACAGCGTTTCAAAATAGTAAATGCCGTTATCAAACACGTTATTATAGCCATATTAACAGTTGCAATCTCAATTCCGGTTATTTACTTTACAATAAATACTTCACTAGAAGCCACTGTTAACAACTACAGACGTTCACAATCTCTGTTCCAAACTTTGTATAAAGAAAATGGTAAAATCAATAGCATTCGCTAATATCGAGCTAAACAGAAGTATTCTCATCACTTTCACCAACAACTTGATTAGCAATAGTTTGACCTAGCTTGTAACCTAAAATTGATGCTCCTGCAAATGCTAAACCTTTCATTAGTCCTGGCAAAAATTTAAGAGATTTATTACAAATTTCATGAGTTTTACAATAATCATTAAAAGCAGCTGTTTGTTTTTGAATAAATGGATTTTCATTAAAAAGTCCATCTCTATTGATAACTAATTTATTGTTATCAACAATTTGATATTTTCCTGCTTCAGCAATTAATTTTTTCTCACCATTAGCAATATCATACAAACCTTCTTTTGTTTCAATCATTGTTTTTGGATTATATTTTGAAGTTTTAGCCAAGCCAAGCGCATTTTTCGCCAATGATTCAGACGCAAACATAACACCTAGAGCCGTACCCTCTTTTATTGCCTCATCTTTTTTATTATCAGAAGTTAATACTTTTACTCCACTTGTAGCGCAAATTATTGGATTAATATGATCAGCTGTAAAGTTTAAAACTTTTGCAATACCACCAACAACTTTATCACCTTGAGATAAGGCTCTTATTGATTCTTCTGCACTGGTAATTCCTTCAGCCAAAGAATTAGCAGAACCTTTTGCGATATTAGAAACTCCTTTAACAGCATTTACAATTTGTCCACCGGCAATATCCATATTCATAGCACCAACAATTGGATTGCTTGTCACAAGAGCATCCGCACCACTATTAGCTCTTCTTGTTGAAAAAATAGTACTGGATATTACTGATGGCATAAATGATGTAATTGCTAAACCTGATGTCATGTTAAAACCTTTTCCACACTATAAATTTACACACTATATCTATATAAAGTTTTTAACCTGACAAAAATTTCAATTTGTAGAAAAATCTTTACATTATTTTACAAAGGGGTAAATAGTCTAGGTGGGGTAAATAATTTAAGAGTAAATTATTCATTAAAAAGATTGTTTTTATAATTCCATAATAAACTACACAAGGTGTATTATGCTTCTTCAGTTGGTTCATTTTCAGCTACTGGTTCTTTGTAAATTTGAAGTTTTGTAATTCTTGCACCATCAATTTCTTTTACTGTAAAAGTTAATCCATTGAAAGAAACTGTATCACCAACTTCTGCAATTCTACCAAGCAATTTGACAACCAAACCCGCTATGGTATCGACGTCATCTTCTTCAAACAAAGATTCTTTTAATCCGAAATACTCAACAACTTCGTCAATACGCATCATAGCGTTTGCAATATATGTATTTTCGCCAATTTCTTTAATATCAGTTTCTTCTTCCTCGTCGAATTCGTCTTGAACTTCGCCAATAATTTCTTCCAAAACATCTTCTAATGTTATCAAACCGGAAGTTCCACCGAATTCATCAATAACAACTGCGATTTGACAATGTCTTTTTTTAAATTCAATAATCAAATTGTCAAGTGTCATTGTTTCAGGAATCAAAATCAATGGTCTAATTAATTTCTTTATTGAAAACTCGTCTTTTCTCATCGCTAAAGAATACAAATCCTTAACGTGTATAAAACCTAATATTTTATCAATATTTTCTTCATAAACCGGATATCTGGTATATTGATTTTCCAATGTTTGTTTTGTTAATTCTTCATAAGAAATATCATCGGGAATACAAATCATATCTGTTCTAGGAATCATTGCCTGCTTAGCCATCAAATCGGAGAACTTAAACATATTATGAAGCATTTCTGCTTCTGTTTCGTTCAACACACCTTCGTTATAACTGGCATCAACGAGCATATCAAGTTCTTCTGTAGAATGTACTAAAGATGCATCTTCTGAATTTGCATGACAAGCTGATAGAATTTTATTACCAGAAACTTCAAGCAATAAAACAAACGGCTTAAAAATCGTTATAAAAATATCCATCGGCGTTGCTATTAATAATGACAACGATTCAGGGTGTCTTAAAGAAATGCATTTTGGCAATTGTTCTCCTAAAAGAACATGGAAATAGGTTACCAAAACAAATGATATAGGAACCGCAATTAAGTGAGCCGGCATAGCATTCATTGTATGAGCAAAGAAACCTATAACAGGTTCTATAATCTGAACGATTGTTGATTCTGCAACCCAACCTAATGCGATACTTGCAATTGTTACACCCAACTGAGCAGCTGCAAGCATTCTATTTATATCATTAACAAGCTTTAGAGCCTTTTTTGCATTACCATTACCTTCATTGCTAAGTTGTTCAAGCCTTGTTTTTCGAACTTTTACAAGCGAAAATTCTGCAGCTACGAAAAAGGCATTAACAAAAAGCAAGAATAAAATTATAAAAATATTAATTAAAAAGTCTGTTATATTCATTTACTCTCATATACCTTAAAGTTATACATACAATTCTACAATATACCTGAATATTTTGCAATATTGAACTATTTTATATATAATAATCTGTATGAAAACAGGAGCGTTTATAGTACCTACAGGAATTGGAGCATCTATCGGGGGATTTGCAGGTGATGCAAGTATTTGGGCTAGAAAGTTAGCTAAACATTGCCGTCTTATTGTTAATCCAAATGTTGTTAACGCTGCCTGTTTTTCTGGTATCACAGACAATATGCTTTACGTAGAAGGTTATTCTTTAGATGAATTTTTTAAGGGTAAATGTAAATTACAGCCATCTTGCGAAAACAAAGTTGGTATAATTTTTGATAAAGCAATTAAGCAAGAAGTACTGAATGTACATATTAATACGATAAATGCAGTAAAAACTGTTTATGGAATTGATATTTGCGGTTATGAAATAACACAAGAAGATACTGGAGTTGATTTTTTTGTTGATAATTCCGGCGTTTCAATGGGAAATGTAAAAAATCTTGAAACAATAAAAGATGCAGCCTGCAAGTTAATACAAAAGGGAGCAGAGGCAATTGCAATAGTTTGCAGATTTCCGGATGAACAAGGTGACGACTATGCAAACGGTATTGGAGTTGACCCTGTCGGTGGTGTAGAAGCTATTATTTCGCATTACATTTCTAAAGAATTAAAAATTCCTTGTGCTCATGCTCCGGCTTTTGATGATATTACAATTTCTACTGACATAGTAGACCCAAGATGTTCTGCAGAATACATAACACCCACATTCTTACCATGTATTTTGATTGGGCTGAGTCAAGCACCAAAATTATCACAAACAGAAGGTATTGGAATTGACGATACAGATTTTTTAGTAGTACCTTATAACGCTCTTGGCGGAATTCCGGTTCTAGAGATGATTAAAAGAAACAAGACAGTTTATGCCATAAAAGAAAACAAAAGCGTTTTGGATGTCACGCCAGATAAATTAGGAATTAATTGCATAGTTTTAGAATCATATCATGAATTGATTGAGCA
>CABQIM010000049.1 GCA_902464375.1 uncultured bacterium
TTTGCTCTTACGGGCTTACGCCCTACCGAAAATCCGCTCTCCTGCTAGGAGAGGGTATATAAAGGATTTGTAGTCCCACTTTGAGGCGAAGTCGGTAGTTTCTATGCAATCTTGTATTCCTAACCTTGAAGCCGACCAATTGTCTACGTACGGAAGTAAATGTAAACAAATTTGTAGTCCCACCAATGAGGCGGAGCTAATAGTTTCTATGCAATCTTGTATTCCTAACCTTGAAGCCGACCAATTGTCTACGTACGGAAGTAAATGTAAACAAATTTGTAGTCCCACCAATGAGGCGGAGCTAATAGTTTCTATGCAATCTTGTATTCCTAACCTTGAAGCCGACCAATTGTCTACGTACGTAGTACCTTATAAATGTTTCTCAATATTTGTAATAACAGAACTTTTTGGCATAAGTCCGACCATTCTTTCTACAACTTCGCCATCTTTAAATACAAGAAGTGTTGGAAGTCCGCTAACTTGGTATTCCTTAGCGGCATCAATATTGTCATCAGTATCAATTTTTCTAAAATTGACTCTGTCACCCAATTCAGCTTCAACTTCTTCTAATATTGGTCCTAACTTTCTGCAAGGTCCGCACCAAGTTGCAAAAAAGTCTACGACAGTTAGCTTATCAGCATTAATAACTGCTTCATCAAAATTATCTACATTGATTTCTTGAACCATAAAAAACTCCTTTATCAATTTTATCCATTTATATTACCATATATTATATATTCATGCTATTATTCTAATAGAGGAGTGCTAAGGGGGGTAAATAAAAGTAAATGAAAATAAAGAAAATTTATCCACCAAAGATATAAAGGACGGAACATGCCTAGAAAAAAAGAAATAGAAATCGTTTTAGATACAGAAACAACAGGATTAGATTACACTAGAGAAAAAATTATAGAATTTGCAGCGGTTCGTTTGGAAAACGGAAAAATTAAAGATGAATTCCAAACTTTGATTAATCCGCATCAACATATTAGAAAATCAAGTATTGCTGTTCACGGAATTACGCAGGATATGGTAGAAGATGCTCCATCGGAAGAAGAAGCATTGCCTAAGATTTTAGAGTTCATTGGCGACTATCCGATTGTTGCACACAACGTGATTTTTGACTATTCATTTTTGAATGAAGCAAAATTGAGAGTTTTTGGAGAAAAACTGGAAAACCCAAGAATAGACTCACAAGTTATGTTTAAAGAAATTGCTCCGGATTTGGAATCTCATGGTTTGGAAGCTCTTACAAACCGATTCCATGTAGATTTGAAAAATCACCATAGGGCAATGGCTGATACTATGGGTTTGGCGTTAGCTTATCCAAAATTAAAGAAATTATACCTTCAACGTTTGGATTGGCAAAAGAAGCAATTAGAAAATGTTGATTATCTTTTTGACAGATATTTAAGAATTCAACAAAGTATTGCTACTATGCAGGCTGAGTTACAAGATCTGAAATCTGTATTCAAACTTCATTTTGAACTCGGTGGAGAACCTCTGGTTGCTGAAACTGGCGAAATGATGGTTTATCAGTCAAAACAATCTTTTGGATATGATTTAGCAGATATTAAAGATGTTTTGGAAGATGTTGGAGCATTAGAAAAAGCTGTTAAAGTAAATAATGGCTTTATAGATAGATTATGCAACGGTTTGAGTCTTTCAGAAGAATATAAAGAAATAATAAGAGATGCTCGACAAGAATTGTCTGAAACTAGAAATATACAAGTGATTAAGCCATGCAAATAGTAAACAAAAAAGATATTCCGGAAGTATTAGAGGTAAAGATTGAAAAATTATCAAATCTCGGTTTTGGTATTGCTAAAGTTGATGGATATGTGATTTTTGTTGAAGGCGCCTGTCCTGATGATGTAGTAAAAATAAGAGTTGGTAAGAAGAATGAGACTTATGCTAATGCTAAAGTTTTGGAAGTTGTTAAACCGTCAGCTTATCGTGTAACTCCGTTTTGCCCTATGCAAAAGGTCTGTGGAGCATGCCAGCTGCAATTCATTGATTACAAATATCAATTAAAACTCAAAAAAGAAATTGTAATTGATGCTATGCATTCAATTTGTGGTAGTGAAATTGAGATAAAAGATGTCATTCCAAGCCCTAAAGATAGGGAATATAGGCATAAAATTCAATATCCTGTATCTGAAACTCAGAATTCTAAGCGAATATTAGCAGGATATTATAAACCGGCAAGTCATGAATTGGTAAATATTAAATATTGTCCTATTCAACCTGCTTATTGCGATAATATTATAGAATTTATTAGAACTGCGGCTCAAGAAGAAGGTTTATCCGGTTATAATGAAAAGAAACATAATGGAGATTTGCGACATATTGTAATTAGAACTTCTAATTACAATCAAAAGAGTTTAGTTGTTTTAGTTGTAAATTCGACAAAAGTTTTTGATAAACTAAAAAAACTTGCTCATAGAATTTATACAGAGTTAGAAAATATTGCCGGAGTAATGGTAAATTTCAATTCTAAGAAAACAAATTTGATTTTAGGCGAAAATACTGAACTAATTGAGGGTGAAGAATTTATTGAAGAAAAGTTGTGCGACAAGATATTCAAGGTTGGGGCAAAAACTTTCTTCCAAGTTAATCCAAGTAGTGCCAATAATATTTTTGAATTTGTGAAAGAATACATATCAAAGAATTTTGACCAACCATTAGTATTAGATGCTTACGCAGGGATTACTGCGTTTGGGATTTGTCTTTCTGATGTTTCTAAAAAAGTTGTAAGCGTTGAGGAAATGAAAGAATCTGTTATATTAGCAGATAAAATTCTTAAAGAAAATTCTATCAAAAATGTAGAGCTGCACAATATGGATGCTGGTAAATTTTTTGAAAAAGAATTAAAAACAAAAGGACGTAAATTTGATGTAACGGTTCTTGACCCACCTAGAAAAGGCTGCTCTCAAGAAAGTTTGGACTATGCTTTAAAACTAACAAAAGGTCAAATTATTTATGTAAGCTGTAATCCTGCAACATTAGCCCGAGATTTAAAATACTTGGTAGAAAAAGGCTGCAAAGTTCAGTTCATCCAACCTTTTGATATGTTTCCACATACATATCATATAGAAAATGTTGCGATTATTGAATTGCCGAACGTTTAATCTTCAAGATACTTTGTATTAACGAGTTCATCCGGCATGAATTGCTGTTTGATATCCGGTGCTGCATGAGTATAGATATAGCCTTCTCCAAAACCATATTTTTTTGCATCCTTATAATGTGCATCTCTTAGGTGCATTGGAGGTGGAAAGTCTTTTCCTGATTCTATATCCATAAGAGCTTTATCAATTGCTAAACAAACTTTGTTTGATTTTGGTGCATTAGCTACATAAACAACTGCATTGGCTAATGGAATTCTACCTTCCGGCAGACCGATAATTTCTACTGCACGATATGCATTCACTGCGATACTCATGGCATTCGGATCAGCTAAACCTACATCTTCTGCAGCACAGACTATTAATCTTCTTGCAATAAATCGTGGGTCTTCGCCGGCTTCAATCATTTTTGCTAAATAATAAATCGCAGCATTTGCGTCAGATCCTCTCAAACTTTTTTGAAATGCGGAAGCACAATCATAATGCTCTTGAGTAGAATATCTAGTATTTCTTTTTTGAGTAATACTTTCTAATATATTTACGGATAAAAGTCTAGTATCATTAGAAAAATTACTTGCAAAATATGAATTTTCAACGAGGTTTAACGCACATCTAGCATCACCTCGAGCATTATTTACAATAAATTTTGTAACTTCATCATCAAACTGTATCGGCTGATAATTCTTTTCCAAATACTCAAAGCCACGATTAACGATTTTTGCCATACTTACATCGTTAATAGGATTAAGCCTGATTACTTGCACTCTTGAAAGAAGAGCCGGAACAACTTGGAATGATGGATTTTCAGTAGTTGAGCCGATTAAAAAGATTGTTCCGTTTTCAACATGAGGAAGCAGTGCATCTTGTTGCGTTTTAGAATATCTATGAATTTCATCTATAAATAAAATTGTTTTTTGTCCGGAACGCAAAGCTTGTCTAGCTTGTTCAACAGTTTCCTTAATTTCTTTTATTCCCGAAGTTACAGCAGAAAGTTCTATAAATTGTGCGTTTACTTTTGTTGCAATTAATCTCGCTAAAGTTGTTTTACCGCACCCCGGAGTTCCCCACAATATTAAGGAAAATAATCTTTGTGTTTTTAAAAGATTTAATAATGGAGAATTTGGCGCAACAACATTTGATTGACCTAAAAATTCATCCAATGTTTTAGGTCTTAATATCTCTGCAAGCGGTGTTTGCTTATTTATTTCTTCTAACTGCGTAAATAAATCCATACCAATATGTTAGCATAAATTCTTTTGTTTTTGTGCGTTTTCGTATCTTTTCTTAGTGAAATAGTTTGTCATGCCGGCAACAAAAAATCCCATTACACCAATAGAAAATACGTAAGGTAAACCTGAAATCAAGACTTTTTGTTTAACCAATGATTTGTATTCATTTTCAACAGTAGTATTTTTTTTCTTCGCCAGTTTTTGAGCTAAACTGCCTAAATCGTCAAAGTGTGGAACATTCAAATTCTTGTCAATTAAGTCTTTACATTTACCTGTTTTATAAAGTAATTTTCTAAATCCTTTTTCTACAAGTTCGCTACCGGTAATTACGTATAGACCGACTAGAGGAAAGCGAGTTGCGGTTTCTTTTAAATTTTCTTTACCTCTATCTGAAGAAGCTCCAAAATAACCCGCTCCACCAATCAAAACGCTTGTTGTTAATTGTCCTTTGCTTAAACATAATTTGCCGTTTTGGCTATTAAAGTCCATATTTGTGTATTTGTTAAAGAAATTTTTAGCCTTTGGTGATTTTTTGAACAGCTTTGTCCCTGGAGCTACAATGAATTCTGAAATATTTTGCAATACTTTAGAATCTTTGCCTTTTGTTGCTAATAAACCTGCTAAACCCAAGCAGCCTGCGTATAATCCTGCTGCTAAACCTATGTGTCTGTGTGCGCTCTTTCTAACTTTTTCTTGATGTTGCTTATCCTCGGCTGAGTTCTCTAAAGATGCGATATTTTTGAAATCGCTTTTGTTGAAAACTTTTAATGTCATCAAATTTTTAATATAATTTAAAGAAAATTCTGTTAAAGGAATTGCCATTGCGGCAAGTGCTATAGCCGCTTTTACCGGAATTACTTTTTTGTTATTGTGTTTTGCAATAGGATTCAATTTGCCTTTTTCTAAAAGTTCTACACCTGTAGTTGCAACATCTTTTTTTAAACCGCTACTTAAATTCTTTGAGAAAATCTTTCTCGCAACTCTTTCTCCTAAAATCGTCGGTACAAAATACATCAAAGATTCTTCCGAGGTTTCCAAGAAAGTATTTTCTGTTAAATCCGCTAAACTTCTTGAAAATACAACTTTTGGAATAAGACAAGTTGTAGCATCTTGAATAAATCTGGATGTAGATAAACCCGAAGCCTGCTCTTGGTGGCGCACAAATTTTGCGACCGGTTTGAGCGGCTTTGGTAAAGTGTTTATTAATTTTTTGTTGTTGTTTACAGATGACATAGTTCAAATTCCTAAAACTTGTAAATACTAAAAATTGCTTAATCATTTAGGTTTTGTTTACAAATTTTAACTTTAGAAATTAAATTTACAAATAACTTTGAGGCAGCTAAACAAAACCTTACTGCCTCATAAAATCATTTAGACGATGAACAATATGGACAGTTATTAAACTGACCAACGCCACCAAGTTCTATTTTGATTTTTTAATTCAATATTTTTCATGTACTCATATTCCTTGTATCAAAATATATCGATACAAGGTCATAATATATCTAATAGATTTTAATGTCAATAGTTTACCTATCTCCATCTTTTTGATATCCTTTTAGTAATGAAGATATTAAGGAGATTTATTTATGGTAGATATTAGACAAGAATTTATTGAGCAAGCAAAACAATTAACAAGAAATGCAGAAGTGCTTCCGGGAGGTATTGAAGAATTAGCTGTAAAACTTCAGCACTCAGCTGATACTAAAACTCCACTTCGAATTAAATTAGGAATGGATCCTACAAGACCTGACTTACATCTTGGTCATACTGTTGTAATGAGAAAGTTAAAAGAATTTCAAAAATTGGGTCATAAAATTGTTCTTCTTGTAGGCGGAGCAACAGCAATGATTGGCGATCCATCCGGTAAATCAGAAACAAGACCGGCTTTAACTAAAGAACAAGTTGAAGAAAACGCAAAAACATATTTTGCTCAAATGTCTAAAGTTATTGATATTTCTCAAGCAGAAGTTGTTAATAATGCTGATTGGTTGCATAAATTATCTTTTACAGAATTATTACAACTGGCAGGTAAAGTTACGGTTGCGCAAATGATGACAAGAGATGATTTTGCAAAAAGATACGCAGAAGGTAAGCCAATAGCGATTCACGAATTCTTCTATCCGCTTATGCAAGCATATGATTCTGTTGCAATTGATGCTGATATAGAATTAGGCGGAACTGACCAAAGATTTAATACATTATTAGGTCGTGATATTCAAGTTGCTTATGGCAAAAAGTATCCGCAATTAGTAATGATGTTACCACTTTTAGAAGGTACTGATGGTGTAGTAAAGATGTCTAAAACATATCCTGAACACTGTATTTCACTTACGGATTCCGCTAAAGATATGTTCGGAAAATTAATGAGTATTCCGGATACATTAATCACTCGTTATTATTCATTATTAACCGATGTTCCTCAATCAGAACTTGTAAAAATGGATGAGCAAATTGCTTCAAATTCAATAAACCCACGTGATATAAAATTAGCTTTAGCTCACATGATTACAGAAGAGTACCACGGCAAAGATGGTGCTGATAAAGCTCAAGAAGATTTCATCAATGTTGTATCAAACAAAGGTATTCCTGATGATATTGAAAGTGTAAAAATTGATTCTGAAAAAAGTATTTTGGATTTGTTAGTTGAACTTAAATTCGTTCAATCAAAAGGTGAAGCAAAACGTCTTATCCAAGGTGGTGGTGTAAAAATTGATGGTGAAAAAATCTCTGATATGGGATTGGTTATTAAGCCACAAATGGATGTTGTTCTTCAAGCCGGCAAAAGAAAATTTGCCAAGCTTGTTTAAGGGTGAGGTAGAGGCAAGTAGAGTAAATGAAAGTCAATTTATAAACGTAAAACAAAGAGGTTACCATGATTTACAACAGCGTACTAGAACTAATTGGAAACACACCACTTGTAAAATACAATGACAATATATGTTTGAAGTTGGAATATTTTAATCCGTCAAGCTCTGTTAAAGATCGTGCATCGTATTCAATGCTAAAAGGCGCAATGGATAGAGGCGAAATCAATAAGGATACTGTTATAATTGAACCAACCAGCGGTAATACTGGAATAGGTTTAGCTATGTGTTGTGCGGTATTGGGACTAAGATTAATAATTTGCATGCCGGAAAGTATGTCTGTAGAACGTCGTAAAAATATTGCGGCATACGGTGCAGAACTTGTTTTGACTCCAAAAGAAAATGGAATGCAGGGTGCTGTTGATAAAGCAAAAGAACTTAAACAAACTTACCCGAACAGCTTTATCCCTATGCAGTTTGCAAATCCTGATAACCCGAAAGCTCACGCTAAAACAGCACAAGAAATTAAAGATGCCGTTGAAGGTCGTGAAGTTGTTGTAGTGGCTGGTATTGGAACCGGCGGCACTGCAACTGGTATTAAGAAATATTATCCGGAAGCTGTTGTATATGGTGTAGAACCTGCGGAAAGCCCATTATTTACAGAAGCTCATGCCGGTCCGCACGCAATACAAGGTATTGGTGCAAACTTTATTCCGGAAATATGCAAAGACAACAATTTAGATGGAGTTTTAACAGTAAAAGGTGAAGACGCTAAGAGTCAGGCTATAGAATTAGCTAAAAAACACGGAGTCTTTTGTGGAATTTCTGCCGGTGCTAATGTTTGTGCTGCAAAAGTGTTGGCAGAAAAATATCCGGATAGATTAATTGTTGCAATTATACCTGATAGTGGGGAAAGATACTTGTCTGTTTGGTCATAACGTTTTAGGTTTTTATTGCAAATTTCACGCTTCGCCCTTGAGGGGAGAAGCTGAGCGGAGCTCTGATGAGGGTGTGTATAATTAAAACACCCAATTAAGCTATTTATCAAACATCATACTTATCTTATAATTGCTTTATAAACAAGAAAGGCGATAAGGATGCTTAAACGAGCAATTAATAAAATTAAAGAAGATATTAAAGTAATTTATGAAAAAGACCCTGCTGCAACAAATATTGTTGAAGTAATTTTCTGTTACCCAGGGCTACAAGCTTTGTTATCTCATCGAATAGCTCATAAACTTGCTTATTGGGGAATTCCTTTTATACCGAGATTTATATCTTATGTTACAAGAATTATTACAGGTATAGAAATACACCCAAAAGCCCAAATCGGAAGCAGATTCTTTATTGATCATGGTGAAGGTGTCGTAATCGGTGAAACTACTATTATTGGAGATGATGTGCTTATTTATCAACAAGTTACTCTTGGTGGTACGGGTAATGAACACGGTAAACGTCACCCGACTATTGGTAACGGAGTAATTATTGGTGCCGGTGCGAAAGTGTTAGGTAACATTACGATTGGTGACAATACAAGAATCGGAGCAGGTTCTGTTGTTGTTGATAATGTTCCGGAACACTGTACCGTTGTTGGCATTCCTGGGAGAATTGTTCAACAAAAATTTATGAATCCTGACGGAATACTTATGCACAATAGAATCCCTGACCCTGTAAAATGTGAAATCAATAGACTTAAATACGAAATTCAAGAATTAAAAGACAAAATTCTACAATTAGAAAATTTAAAGAATGAACAATCTTAAGTTTTGTAAATTTCACTAGTTAAAATTAAAAAAAATAGCAATTTTCTTTATATTTGTTACTTTAAATATGTGTGTGAAGATGAAAGGTGTAGCATTATGTCATTATCAGTAAACAACGGTCCATATACTCAACAACCTGCTTTTAGAGGTAAATTTGAAAGAACAGAGCAAGGAAATCCTTATTATAAAACAAACGCAGGAACTGTTGCCGGTGGTGTGATGGCTGGTGTTGCAACTTGGTCTTGGCTGAAACGGTTGAATTTCCAAGAAGTTCCTGAATTGGATGATAAAGCAAAAGCTTTTATGAAAGAATCCGGCATGGAAGACGTATATAAAGCTTTTGGTATTAAAGATATTAATAAAGCACTTAAAGAAGAAAATAAACAAGCTGCTCGATTGAAAAAACTTGCAATTCCATTTGCTGCTGTAGCGGCTGCATGCACATTAGGTTGCGGAATGTTAGTTGATAGCATAAGAAATAAAAAAGCAAAAGAAACTGCAGATTTCACTGCTCAGGTTGGAGTACATAATGCTATGATGAATGGCGATTCTGTTGCATTGTCAAATAAAGGCAGAACTTATTATGATTCAAATACTGGTAAAAAATATGGAGCATTACTTGGTGCAGGATGCGGCTTAATAGAAAGTATAATGACAGCCGGTAAATTTAAACCGATTGGATTGTTGAATATGATACCGATGGCAATTGGCGGTTTGATTATGGGTGCAATTACAGACCATTATACAAACAGTAGTGCTAAAAAGAATGCTTAATCTTGATAAAACTTGCATTTTCATGGGTATTATATTATAATGTGTGCATAGAGTTGGAATATGGCTCTAGAATTTTTGATTAATCTCATATTATTTTTATTGATAGGATTGTATATAAGTAGTGAATTTTTTATTATTAATTGGTTAAGAGGCTTTTATTATGTATGTAAACAAGTGCATTAAGTGTGGTGCGGAATTTGAAACAAAGAACCCCAAAAGAGTGATATGTCCTAATTGTCTTTATGCAGATAAGGGAAGTGAGTCTACAGAAGAAAAACCTATGCAAAGCTATAGTTCTTATAGCTCATATTCTTCTGAATCAAGACCAAGAAGCTATGATAGACCACAACAAGGCGGTTACAGAAATAATAATTACAACCGCAATCAAGATGGCGGATATCAAAACAATTATCAAAGACGTGATAACTACAATCGTGATGGCGGCTATAACCGTGATAACAATGGTTATAACAGCTATAACAGAGATGGCGGATACAACAGAGATAATCGCCAACAAGGTGGTTACCAAAGACGTGACAATCGTCAGCAAGGTGGATATCAACAACGCAGACCTGACAACAGAGGCGGATTCCGTAACAACTATGCAAGCGGAAGACCTCAACAAAGAAGACCTATGCAAAAACGTCCTGCAAAACCTGCAAGACCATTGCTTATTAGTAAAGAACAATTGGAACAAATTGAAATTCTATACAAGACAATGCTTCCATTGCCAAACCCTGATTGTCATGAAGTAATCGGAGCAAAATTAGGTATTGAGCCACAAAAAGTATTTTTCGGAATCAATTTGGTTCGTCAGAAAATGATGTTGCCTAAGTTACCATTCCCAAAACGTAAATTGGCAATTTCTCCAGATCAAATGATGGCAATAAAAGCTTTATATGAACCATTATTACCATTACCTCCAATTGGCTGCCACAAAATCATTGCAGCTCAATTAAAGATGGATGAGTGGAGAGTTCACGTTGGTATCAAATTAATAAGAGCACAATTGGGCTTAGATAGATGGAACGAAGATAGAGCTGACAAACCGGCTGATTATATGGTTGCAAAACATACAAAACCATCTTCTGAAGAAAAAGCTGCTGTTGCTGTAGAAGAAAAAGCAGTGGCGACAGAAGAAGTTAAAGAAGGAGTTAAAGCGACCGAAGCTACTGTAGAAGAAGTTGTTCCGGAAAAGCCAAAACGTGGAAGAAAACCTAAGAAGAAAGAAGATGAAGAATAATTTTGTTTCTGTAGGTAAAATTCTTAATTTCCATGGAGTGCAAGGCGAGGCAAAGCTCGGTTATTCAAAGAATCGTGAAGAGTTTTTGTCTAGTTTAAAAACAGTATTTGTTCAAATTGATGGTGAATACAAAGAACTAACGATTGCTAAATTAAGATTCACTCCAAAAAGTGGAATTATAAAGTTTAAAGGAATTGATACTTTAAATGATATTTTGGCGTACAAAGGACATCTGATTTTTGTTACAGAAGATGTTGCAAGAGATTTTCTGGAAGAAGATGAATTCTTGATTGATGAATTAGTTGGTCTTGATGTTTTTGATGGCGATAAAAAAGTCGGAGCAGTTGTTGGTGTATCTAATAATGGTGCTAGCGATCTTTTATCAGTAAAGAATCTTGATAAAAAGATTTGCTTAGTACCGTTTGTAAAAGCTATCGTATTGTCTGTTGATATTAAAAACAGAAGAATTCAAATCAATAATCTTGAAGGATTGCTTTCATGAGATTTGATGTTTTAACGCTTTTTCCGGAATTAATTAACTCTCATTTGGATTTTAGCATAATGAAACGTGCAACAGATGAAGGTGTGTTTGAAGTTAATGCTGTAAATCCTCGAGATTTTACGCTTGATAAACACAAAAAAGTAGATGATACCCCTTATGGCGGTGGTGCTGGCATGGTGCTTATGCCTCAACCGTATATTGATGCTTATAATTCTGTAGAAAAGTTAGAAAATAGTATTACGCTAATGATGACTCCGCAAGGAGATCCTTTCACAGACCAAATTTCAAATGAGTTGGCAAATTATAACCAAATCATAATTCTATGCGGACATTATGAAGGCTTTGATGAAAGAATCAGAACTATTATTAAGCCAAGAGAAATTTCTATTGGAGATTTTGTATTAACAGGTGGAGAATTACCAGCTTTATGCGTGATAGACAGTGTTTCAAGAAAGATAGAGGGTACACTTGGCAAAATAGAATCTGCGCACGATGATAGTTTTTCCGATGGTTTATTAGAATATCCGCAATATACAAAACCTCGTGAATATATGGGATTAAAGGTTCCGGACGTATTACTAAACGGAAATCATAAGTTGATAAACGAGTTTAGAATGGAACAGAAAATTCAACGAACAAAGACAAAACGCCCAGATTTGTATGAGAAATGGCTGAAAGAGAATAAGTAAGATACAAAATGTAGATTTTATTAAGTCAAAATGAACCACAAAGTGACACCAAGCTGGTAGTTTTGCGCCTAGTCATCCTGAATGTGATTAGCGTGAGGAATCCAGCTGTTTAACAACTTCTATATCTAATACTGAAAATACAAATCCTGAATAACTCTAATAATCTTATTCAAGAAATTTTTATACTTAATTCTATCGGCAGAACCTGAAAGAACAATATCAGCATGTTTCTTGCAAGGTCTAATATGAACTTCTGCTTTTTCGTTAGCATTTTTATAAATGAAGTCTGCGGAATCGCCCAAATCGCGTTCCTTTGCTCTTACATAAAAACGTTCTTTTTTAATATCTTCAGCTATATCAACATAAATTTTAAAATCAAACGCATCCTTAACTTTTTCTGTAAGCGTAAATAAACCTTCTGAAATAATAATTTTAGAAGGTTTAGCCAATTGATAATTATCATGTCGAATAGCAGTGCCGCTCATGTCATATTTTGGAAGATAAGTAACTTTACCTGACAATAATTCCTTGATATGTTTGCTCATCAATTCCAATTCTAAAGCTTGTGGCACATCTAAATCATAATGTTTTGCAAATTCTGAAAAACTACCGGCAGCTTTTACCATTTCTGAACGATCATAATAATAATCGTCTGTATTAACACGGGTAATAACGTCATCAATATTGAATTCAGTTGCGAAAGATTCAATAGTATCAATCAAATCCATTGTTATTGTAGACTTACCGCTTGCAGTTTCACCGGCGATACCAATTGATGCCGGCATTTTAATTCTACCTGATAAGTATGCCGCAATCTTTTTGATTACAAACGGTGTATAACTTACCAAAATAGAGCCTTCTGCTTTTAATTCGTTTTCAAAAATAACTTGTAAATAATGCTCTATCTCTTCACATATATTTGTTGGTTTTTTAATTTGTGAGGTTGTAATATTTTGTATCATAAATCTTTTTCTTTCTTTGTTCTATTATACACAAATTAAAACAAAATGAAAGCATTTTTTGCCGTTGTTTGATACAAATTTTACAAAAATTAACTTTATATAAACAAACTAGCCCCCACCCGAACTG